>JAOZLR010000213.1 GCA_029934735.1 Bacteroidales bacterium | reverse complement strand
AAATCCAATGGTGTTTTGGATCAAAAAGGTCCTAAATCCAATAGTGTTTTAGATAAAAATATCTAAAATCCAATGGTGTTTTGAATTATTTTGTATATTTGCCGGAAAAAATGAAACGTTTTTTTGAATCATATCTGGCTTCGTGGAAGGATAATCCCAACCGCAAACCTCTTATTGTCAGAGGTGCACGGCAGGTTGGCAAGACTTATACAATCGAAAAATTTGGAAAGGAATCTTTTGAATATTATTTAAGGGTTAATCCGGAGCAGGACGATAGTCTTAAAACAATATTTAAAAGCAGGAATCCGCAACTTATTGCCGGTGAACTATCTGCTTTGTATGGCGTTCCCGTAATTGAAGGGGAAACACTGCTTTTTATTGATGAAATTCAAATATTGCCCGATGCAATCGTTACATTAAGATATTTTTATGAGCAAATGCCCGGATTACATATTATTGCTGCAGGATCGTTACTCGACCACACTTTGAATGAGCTTCCCTATTCTATGCCGGTCGGCAGGGTAGAATTTGCTTATATGTATCCGCTTAATTTTATGGAGTTTTTAATTGCAAATGAACAGGAAAGTCTGGTAGATTATATCAGTGACTTTTCTTTTGAACGGCGATATAGTGAGGCAATCCACCGTAAAATGTCAGAATATTTAAGACTTTATTTTTTTATTGGAGGAATGCCTGAAGCTGTCCGTGTATATGTTACTACTAAAAATCCGATTGAAGTTGGAAAGGTACATACAGGGATTATAACGTCTTTTCAATACGACTTTGCAAAATACGGTACACGTAAACAACAGGAAAACCTTAAAGAATGCCTTAGTTATACAGCAAACAATATCGGCAGGAAAGTAAAATATTCGGCAATCAATAAAAGTGCGCACTCTTCATACTTGAAGGAGGCATTGTTAAAGCTGGAAATGAGCCGGATCATTCATCTTGTCCGCAAAACAAAATCATCAAAGGTTCCAATTAATCAGTATGTTGATAATGATGTTTTCAAACCCGTCTTTTTGGATATAGGGCTGGTATGCAATATATCGAATATAAAGCTTACTGATATTCAAAATTTAATTACGGATTTTGAAGGGGCGTTGGCAGAGCAATTTGTTGGACAGGAACTTATATCCTCTTTTGAATATTATGAGGATGCTAAATTATATTATTGGGTGCGAGAAGAAAAGAACGCTAATGCAGAAATTGATTTTCTTTTTCAGATTGAAAATAGAATATACCCCATTGAAGTAAAAGCTGGAAAAACAGGCACATTGAAATCATTGCAAGTATATCTTGCAGAAAAAAAGGAAGAGACCGGAATTCGTCTTAACACAGATATGCCCTCTATTGGTGAAAAACTTACGGCAAACGTGAATATCAAAAAGCAAAAGTATAGTTATACATACAATCTAATTTCATTGCCAATGTATTTTGCATCTGACTTAAGCCGGATAAGTCGGAAAAAGTAAAAAATAAAAATACCATATTAGAGATGTGGTAAAACCTTACACTCCATCCGTATAATTCAACAATTCGGTAAAAAAAATTTCATATTCAGCCGGGCTTGAAGCATATTTGCAAAATAAAAGTATCAAAAAAAAGTGTAATTTCGGAAACTGCAAATATGGAAAAGAAAAATTATAAAATACACCCTCTACTGATTCATCTTAAGGACATTTTATTGGTCACATTATTAGGTATGTTTGTTAGTTTTCTATTTTATCGTGACTTTGAAACCTACAGGCATTATATTGTCTCAAATGCAATATACTCAGCTCTGATAGGTACATTGCTGTGGAAAGGAAATGTTGTAGTCGGTTATTTTGTTAACAGGCGTTTTAATATAAATACAGAACCTGTAAAGGCAATATGGTGGCAATTAGCAGCAATGTTTATTTATACCATTGCCGCAATAATATTATTTAATTATTTATGGGCAGTGTTTGTTTATAAGGAAGGAGGCTCTTATTTGCTGACAAAAGGAGGCCTGATCACAATATTTGTGCAGTTTATTATCACAGTCATTATCGCTTCGATATTAATATCAGTCTCATTTTTCAAATCGTGGAGAGAAGCTGCTGTAAATGAGGAAAAACTGAAACGCGAAAGTATTGCCCTGCAATATAAAGCACTGAAAAACCAGGTTAATCCGCATTTTTTGTTTAACAGCCTGAATACGCTTACTTCTTTGGTTTATCAAAATCAGGACACTGCTGTAAAATTCATAAAACAACTGTCGGATATTTATAGATATATTCTTGAACATGAGAGTAATGAGTTAGTTATGGTAAATGAGGAAATTGATTTTGTAAGAAAATATTCATTTCTTCAGAAGATTAGATTTGGAGAAAATCTTGATGTTGAGATAAATACAGATAATGGCAAAGGGAAATTTATTGTTCCTGCCTCTGTTCAAATGCTTGTTGAGAATGCTATTAAGCATAATGTTGTTTCGTCGGAATATCCTCTTACTATTGAGATTTATTGTGATAGGGATTATATCATCGTGAGGAACAATCTTCAACTAAAATCTGCTACTAAGGATTCGGGCGGGATAGGTCTTGGAAATATCCGCTCAAGATATAGCTTTCTTACAGATAAACAATTGATTACTGAAAAAAATGACAAAGAGTTTGTTGTAAAACTTCCACTTCTGACAAAAACGGAAAAGATATGAGAGTGCTGATAATTGAAGATGAAAAGCTTGCTGCCGACAGGTTGGAAATGCTAATTAAACAATATGATTCTGCAATTGAAATTGCCGGCAGGCTTGATTCGGTAAAAAGTAGTGTGAAATGGCTTGGCACCAACCCACAACCCGACCTTGCTTTTCTGGATATACAACTGGCTGATGGGCTGAGCTTCGAAATTTTTGAGCAGACAATACTTGACAGTCCTATCATCTTCACAACGGCTTTTGATGAATATGCCGTTAGAGCTTTTAAGGTAAACAGCATTGATTATTTGCTTAAACCAATTGACCTTGATGAACTTACAGTTGCCATCGAGAAATTCAAAAGAATACAGCCACAGCCTGACACTGAACCCCGCCAACATATTTTTGACAAGGTGTTGAATTTGCTGACAGATAATTATAAACGGAGGTTTGTGATTAAGGTCGGCGAGCATATCCGCTCTGTTCCGGTTGAGGAGATACTCTATTTCTACAGTCTGGAAAAAGCAACATATCTTCATACTTCTGGCGACCGTAACTATGTCATCGACTACTCACTTGAGCAGATTGAGAACCTCATCGATCCAAAGCTGTTCTTCAGGATAAATCGTAGATATATAATTTCGTTAAATTCTTTTACCGACATAATTGCCTATACAAACAGCCGCCTTAAGATTGAATTGCTCCATTCTGACGATAATGATGTAATTGTTGCAAGGGAAAAAACTTCTGAATTTAAGAAATGGCTTGACCATTAATATTAATGAATATTTTATTTTTAATGTAATAAATCAAAAAAAAAATCGTCTATTATTTATTCAACTTTTAAGATATGTAAATTTGCAGAGGCAATCAAAGTTTAAATTTTTTTATTTGTATTAGATGAGAGCGCTTTTTACAATTATTCTTTTTCTGGTTTTACTGATTGTTCCACGGGAGATTTGGGCTGAGATTGCTAATCCTGACACTAAATTCACTATAAGCGGATACATTAAAGACGCAGAGACCGGTGAGGATTTGATTGGTGCCACAGTTTATGTTCAAGAGCTAAAATCCGGCACAACCTCAAACGAATATGGTTTTTATTCCATTACTCTTTCATCCGGCGAGTATTCGCTTCGGTTTTCGTATCTCGGTTATGAGAACTATGAAAAGAAAATCAACCTAAATGAAAATATTACCCTTAATGTGGAACTGAGTACTCAGAACCAGGAGCTTTCTGGAGTTGTAATTACGGAAAAGGCCTTAAACGAAAATATCACGCAAACGGAGATGAGCTCTATAAAGATGAATATAAAAACCATTAAGGAAATTCCTGCTATGATGGGTGAGGTTGACATTATCAAGGTAATTATTCTTCTCCCTGGTGTTCAGACGATTTCGGAAGGCGGGTCAGGGTTCAGCGTCAGAGGCGGGAGTATGGATCAGAATCTTATCCAGTTGGATGAAGCTACGGTTTATAATGCATCGCACCTGATGGGTTTCTTCTCAGTGTTCAACAATGATGCTATAAAAGATGTAAAATTGTATAAGGGTGATATCCCTGCTTCTTCCGGAGGGAGGCTTTCATCCCTTCTTGATATCAGAATGAAAGATGGAAATTCCAAGAAATTTTCGGGAACTGGTGGTATAGGAACAATTGCAAGCCGCCTTACACTCGAAGGCCCTATTGTTAAAGATAAAGCATCTTTTATAGTTTCGGGCAGGAGGACATATGCCGACGTTTTTCTTAAATTGTCCGACGATGCTGACAACAGGCAGACAAGGATATATTTTTATGATTTTAATGCAAAGGTCAATTACAACATTGATGAGAATAATCGTGTTTTTGTTTCTGCATATTACGGGAAAGATGTTTTTAAAAACAGTCTTTTTAAAATGGGCTGGGGAAACAATACTTTTACTGCGAGGTGGAACCATCTGTTTTCACAAAGGTTGTTTTCCAATTTTTCAGTCATTCATTCACGTTTTAGTTATGAACTCGGTGTGCCTGAGGGCGAGGTCAATTCGTTTGAGTGGAAATCGAATATGACTGATAATGGGGTGAAGGCTGACTTTACTTATTTTCTGAACTCTTCAAACACCATAAAATTCGGAGTAAGTTCTATCTTTCATAAGTTTGTTCCGGGGACAGCAAAAGGCCTTGGAGAAGCGTCAGTTATGGAAGAGTATAAGGTGCCTGATATCAATGCATTAGAATCAGGGCTGTATATAAGTAATGAACAAAAAGTCGGTTCGAGGTTCACACTGAAATACGGATTGCGATTCTCATTGTTTCAAAATGTCGGGCCAGCCACAATTTATAATTATGATGAACAATATGAGGTTGCCGATTCGACAGTTTATGGTAGCGGTGTTTTCTTTAGTCCGTATGGCGGGCTTGAACCTCGTTTGGGTGCTGTATTTCTGATTAATGAAGTGTC
>JAOZLR010000029.1 GCA_029934735.1 Bacteroidales bacterium | reverse complement strand
TTTCCAAACTCACCAAGAAGAGAATTTAAACGGTAATAAACAGATTTATTAACTTTTACAAGAGGTAATCTGAGATTATTGTTTAGTAGTCCCAATATATCAAGAGCAGCTTTGATACCTGCCGGATTCCCATCGGCAAACAGCGAATTTATAATATCTAAAAGGCTATAATGAATTTCCCTGGCACTTTTTAGTTTTCCTTTTAAACCAAGCCTTACCATCTCCGAAAACTCGGCAGGAAAAGCATTCGCGACAACAGAGATAACACCGTCAGCTCCCATAGCAAGCATCGGTAATGTCAAAGCATCATCGCCTGAAAGCACAACAAAATCATCAGGCTTATCTTTAATAATTTGCATTACCTGCAGCATATTGCCAGACGCTTCTTTTATACCTTCAATATTGTCTATTTCTGAAGCAAGACGTAAAGTGGTCTCTGCTGTAATATTCACACTGGTGCGCGCTGGGACATTATATAAATATACCGGAATCGGACTTGTTGCGGCAATGGTTTTAAAATGATAAAATAAGCCCTTCTGTTGAGGTTTGTTATAATATGGCGCAACCGACAAAATTGCATCAATCCCGTCAAAGTCAATTGATTTCAGATTATTTACAACTTCCTGAGTATTATTTCCGCCCACACCAAGCATTACAGGAACCCTATTATCAATAGTTTCGATAATATAATTTGTAACCGCAATTCTCTCGTCACCCGAAAGTGTAACCGCTTCGGATGTCGTACCAAGAGCAAGAACAAAGTCAACTCCTCCATCAATGATATGATTTACTATTTTCCCAAGAGAGGTAAAATCAATCGTACCGTAGTTATGGAAGGGCGTAACAATTGCAACACCGGTTCCTCTGAATTTTGAGCTCATATTATTTGCTTTTTAAGATGTCAAGATAATACAGGATTTGATCAATATACTCATCAGATAGAATATCATTGTTGTTTTTTATCATCAAATCATAATATTTCTCCATACTTTTACTGAATCTCCCGACTTTAAGTTTCGACTTTGACAGGGCAACAATATATTGAAGAGCATAAACCTCTTCAAGAGTAAGGTCAATAATAATATCAAACTCCTTATCTATAAATTCTTTTATGTAATCATTTTTAGGAGCACCATACCAGTTCAAATCCTTTTTATCAAAGTAATAACCTGAATTTGCCGCCACACAATAGTCGGGAATTGAATCCCTATCAACAAAGCCCAACGCCATAACCTGCCGGTATGGACTATTCAATTTACGAATCAGCAGCTTTACTTTATTGAAAATTCCCTGATTGCTAACCAAATAAACAATTCCAACATTCCTTGCATCAGAAAAACTAACAAGTTTTTTATCGCGCTCAAGACGGGAAATATTCCTGTTAAGTATAAAATTGCCTACTGTCTGTTTTATGCCGGATAAAATTTCCACTCTTTATTATTTCATATTTGGAAAAACAGCCAAAATTAAAAATAAATAGCGAAAGTCTGACATATTAATTCCTGAATCATTAAAAAGTTCACCGAATTCCTTCCAGATCGTAAAAAATATTTACTTTTGAAAAAAATACTTAACAGGAATGACGGGGCAAACTAGAAAGAGAGTACCACGTTTCTACGGATTACGTGTTTATTTATCATCAACCATTATATACTATTGGCTGATTCTTCCTTTCTTGTTGATATTATTTATCAGACATGCCCCGGATTTGAAATCTTCAGGCTTAATAAATTTTAGAGATAGATCAAATAGTGATTCCGTTAATGTTGTAGCCGACTCAATAAAAAAGCTTGTTGAGCAAGGGATTAAACAAGGTACTCTCACTGATACCGCATTTACTAAATTATTAGAAGTATCCGACGATACAGCAACAGTTTCAGCGACAGATACTACTATGACAGAAGTAGAAGAAAAAGTAGCAGAAAGTACAGAGGGAGACCAGATTGGTGAGGCTTTCAGTTTTCTGTTTAACTTGCTTCTTTTGGGTTTTCTTGCAGGTTTTATATTCAATCTTCCTTTCAAAAGATATTTCTCAAAAAAGAGAAGAAACAAGTATATTTCAGATAATCTTAACAAATTTGTCAAACGATTTCTGCTATACACTCCGCTAATCAATGCCGGGATTCTCGGACTTGCATACGGTATAGCTCATACGTACATGTACTATAATTTGCTTTCGGGCAGCATATTCAATCATGAAATAGAAAAAGATATATACCAGAACTTCTTTCTAATCTCCCTTATTGGCTCAATACTTGCCGTATTATTTATTTTTTTCTGGGAAAAACACAGGGTTCATATTAAATATATAGAATTTGTTTTTTCTGATGAAGAATTGAAACATCGTATTTTCAAGACTAAAAAGCCGGGAAAAATCAGAAACAGAATGATGGTTTCTGCTGCAATGACAACATTGTTACCTTTATCAATTGTCACCCTGTACCTTTTCCTGAGCATTACAAATATCAGAGATTTGAATATCTCAGAACTTAATGATGACCATAAAGGGATATTGTTTGGAGAATTTATGACATTTAAGGAAGCCTTCACCGGATCTGAAGATGGTTCTTTAATGCTAAACTGGTTGTTCTATATAAATGCTATTAACAGTTTATTTATGTCAATTGGTATTACCAGTGGAATATTTATCGCATTTCTATATATCTTCTTCTTTGTTAAATGGACAACTCAGGATGTTGTTTACCCTATTAAAGAACTTCTACAAAGAATGGCAGAAACCGGTAAAGGAAAAATGTATAATTTCGGATTGGTAAGAACAAATAATGAGTTGGGGCTTCTTACTGAAGGTTATAACGATATGTCGCAAAAGCTTGGCGATTATATCCATAACATGTCGGAAATGGCAGAGGCGTACTCTCGGTTTGTGCCTAAACAATTTCTTGAATATCTGGAAAAAGATAGCTTCGTTGATATTAAACTCGGTGACCAGGTTCAAAAGGAGATGACTGTACTATTCAGTGATATTCGATCGTTTACCGAGATTTCAGAGACAATGTCACCAAAGGAGAACTTCGACTTTATTAATTATTACCTGGGTTATATGGAGCCTGTTATCCGAAATAATAACGGCTTTATTGATAAGTATATTGGAGACTCAATCATGGCTCTCTTTAGTGAATCCCCTGAAAATGCTATTAATGCTGCTATCGAAATGAGAAAAAAACTGTCGCAGTTCAACCAGGTTATGGATCAGTTTGGGAAGCCCGCTATTAACAGTGGAATAGGGATACATTTTGGGACTTTGATGCTTGGTATTGTTGGTGGGGAAGGACGTATGGACGGGACAGTAATTTCGGATGCTGTCAATCTGGCTTCACGACTTGAAGGTCTTACAAAAATTTATGGCAGCTCAATAATAATCAGCCAGGATACATTAATAAAAATGGAAAAATCAGACCTTTACCAATATCGCTTTCTCGACATTGTTAAGGTTAAGGGCAAGAGAGAGCCTTCATATATCTTTGAGATTATTGACGGCGACCCTGATGACATCAAAGAATTAAAATTGCAAACAAAAGACATTTTTGCAGAAGCAATAAATCTGTATAAATCACGAGAATTCAGTAAAGCAAAAGAAGGTTTTGAATCAATTATTGAAATTAATCAAAAAGATAAAGCTGCCAAGACCTATTTAAAAAGGTGTAAAGCGTTTATTGAGTCGGGAGTCCCTGATGAATGGGATGGAATTACTATTATTAATTGGAAAGCATAATTATTAAAACAAGAAATGTTTTAATGCGTTATATTAATATTTGAATGGAATTTTATGAATTACAGGAAAGCAAAGAGCTACGTATTTAAGAGGCTCAAAGAGGAGTTGAGCCCTGACCTCCATTATCATTGCATCGATCACACTAAGGATGTAATTGAATCGGCCACAAGGCTGGCAAAGACGGAGAACGTTAAAGGGAAAGAGTTGACACTGTTAAAAACTGCTGCTTTGTTTCACGATATCGGATTTACTGAAACATATGATGGTCATGAAAATTCCAGTGTTAGAATAGCACGTGAAACGCTCCCCAGGTTTGACTATTCGGAAGAAGAGATAAGAGTTGTTGAAGGTATGATTATGGCTACTGAGATACCTCAAAGCCCAAAAACACATCTTGAAGAAATTCTGGCGGATGCAGATTTGGATTACATTGGCAGAGATGACCTCTTCGTTATAGGACAACGATTACAATATGAATGGAAACTCCGGGGAATAACAACATCATTAAAGGATTGGCACGAAAAACAGCTTGAATTTCTACAAAACCATAATTACTTTACTGAATCTGCCATAAAACTCAGGGAGAAGACTAAACAACATAATATTTATGAGTTAGAGAAATTGCTTTGTAAAAAATAATTCTCAATTCATTTTATTAATGATTTTTTCTCTACCTTTGCAATAAGAATAAGAAATAAAAAATAAGCACCCATGGATACAAAAATGAATAACACTATTTTAGTCCCAATTGACTTTACAGATGTAACCGAAAACGCAATGCATCAGGCAATTAATGCTGCAAAGCATTTAAATTCAAAAGTTGTATTACTTCATGTAATCGACAAAAACACAAAGGCTAAGCTTAAAAAAGAGAAGCAGAGCCCTGTAGTTATTACGGAAAATTTGAAGAAAATTGCGTTAGAAGTTTCAAAAGAAAATGATTTGGAAGTTGATTTTATTGCAAAAGAGGGCGACATTTTCTCAACCATTGGCAATGTAGCCAAAGATATTGGAGCAAATCTTCTGTATCTGGGAACCCATGGAAAAGTTGGAATGCAAAAAGTCAAAGGTAGCTTTGCAATTAAGGTGGTAACCAGCTCACCTGTACCAGTTGTTGTTGTTCAAAAAAAGCCCGTTAATAGGGGTTATAAAAAAATAGTTCTGCCTATTACAAGCGATGCAGGTCCGTGGGAAAAGACAAAATGGGCAACCTACATTGCTAAAAACTTTGGCTCTGAAATAGATATTTATCGCCTGCCAACTCCTGATTTAGACGAAACTATTAAAATCATTACAGGTCATCTTAAGAAAGAGGGTATTAAGTATACAACAACCAATGCTGAAGGTGGCGATTTCACAAAAAAGGTGGTCGAATATGCAACTTCAAGTATGGCTGATATGATTATGATTATGACTAATCCTGATAGTAGTTTTACAAAATTCCTTCTTGGCAGCTACGACGAAGATATGATTTTTAATACTTCGCAAATTCCTGTTATGTGTATTAACCCAAGAAAATACAATTGGGAGAAAATCTTTAAGATATAAGACTTTTATCTATATTATAACAAAAAACAAAGGTTACCGTATTAATATGGTAACCTTTTTTAATTAAAAATTATCTTGAAAATAACTGTTGCTTCGCATATTTTCATTTCCATTGTGACTATTCTGTTTGTTTCAGTTGCTATTTCAGTAAAAGGACAACAAGAAAAACCTGAATTCAACAGTGACAGTATTATTTCAATAATGCATCGAGTAAGCAATTATCAAAAAAATAATTCCTGGATGAATGTTGACAGGAACTGGAAACGATCAACTTTTTACACGGGGCTAATGGCCTTTTTTAATGCTACGCAGGATGAAGAACTCTTGGCAAAAGCAGAAAACTGGGCAGGAAAACATGGCTACAGGGTTGGGACAGACTGGTTCTATCCTCCAAATAAGCTTGCCTGCACTCAAACATATCTTGAGATATATTTCATCACAAAAAATGAAAATATCCTGAGTAATGCAAAAGAATATATGGACTCGGAAATAGAAGAAAGCAAATCAGCGTTTGAACAGGGATGGGACTACATTGATGCTCTCTATGTTGGGGCACCAGCCTATGCAATGATGAGCAGAGCTACCGGAGACAACAAATACATTGATTATATGAATAAGGTCTTTTGGGAGGTTGCTGATTCTCTTTGGGATGAGAATGACAATTTGTTTTATCGGGATTTGGATGCAAAAGAACTTAAAAGTAAGAACGGGAAAAAGGTTCTCTGGTCGCGTGGAAACGGGTGGGCAATTGCCAGTATTCCACGAATTTTGAATTATCTGCCTACTGATAATTCGTATTACTCCAAATACATAGCTCTTTTAAAATCAATGGCTGAATCGTTGGCAAAACAACAGGGCAACGATGGATTCTGGCGTTCCAATCTTGCTGATGCAGATGACTTTGCAATGCCAGAATCAAGTGGAACAGCCTTTTTTACTTATGCAATTGGCTGGGGAATTAACAATGATATATTAAGTAGAGAAAAGTACTTGCCTATTGTAGAAAAAGCCTGGAAAGCACTTTACAACGATGTTGATGAAGAGGGTAAAGTTTGCTGGGGACAGACTGTTAACCACAGGCCAGCAGTTGTCCGTAAAGAAGATTCAGGCGAGTATGTTTCGGGAGCCTTCCTGCTTGCCGGTAGTGAGGTCTTGAAACTGCATTCTCCAGATGACTGATGATGCGAGCCTACTTCACCACAACCTTTTCAACCTTCACGGTGCTACTATTCGAGACATGGACGATGTAAATCCCTTTACCGAATTTATTAAGATCGACTTGAATCAAAGAATTCTCTTTACCAGAAGTAACAGTTTCATAAACTTTAACTCCCTGCATATTGAAAACACTAATATCAGTATTTTCCAAACTATTTCGCACTAAGATATTTATTCCGCCGTCAGTAGGGTTAGGAAAAACTTTGAATGAGCCAGCATTATCAACTCCTTCATCAATGTCAGTAAGCAAACCAATCCAGATGTTATCAAGATAGAGATTATTGTTGAAACGGTCATATGATTCAAAAGCAATTTTTATATTTTGCTCTCCTGCCCATTGCGACAAATCAAGGGTAATGCAATCAGCTCCCCAGCCTTCACCACACCAATCTTCTGCCACTGCCGGCACAAACGGGTCTTCAATAAGCTCATGTGTGGCAAAATTACCTACAGAGCCTTCTTCACCGTTCTGATAAAGCCTTGTCCAGGTATCACCACAGTCATCTGACAAATAGATAATAAGAGAATCTGATGCTATTGTAAATCTTTGTGCATAGGCATATTGCAGTGAAAGATAAACATAACCATAACCTTCAAAACTCAAGGCCGGCGTAATCAATCTATCTCTGGGACCACCAGCTTCAACATAATCAAAGAAATTCATAAATGCAGCCTTATTTCCCGGTGCATTACCTCCAACATCTGTAACCTCCCAGGTTATCTTGCTATCCGGATTATCTATCTCCCAGGATTTTTCACCAAAATCCCCTGATTCAAAGTCATCATAAAAAGGAAGAGTTATCCCTCCTACAGTTATATAATCCTCCTTCGTAATAGTAGTTGTTCCGATAATATTTTTAACCTCAACGGTTACAGAATATGTTCCTATCTCATTGAAAACAACAGCCGGATTGGTTGAATAGTGACTTGTTCCGTTTGTAAACATAACCGTATTTGGCTCAAATGACCAATCCCAATGGTTAGGACAATTCTGACTCATATCATAAAACTGAACAACCTTGTCAGAGCAAGCAATTGAATCACTTGCATAGAAATCCACCTCAGGAAGCAAATCTGAGCTGACTGTAATATATCCTGATTTCACCTTAGTATCACTACCCAAAACATTAGTAACCACTAATGTTACATTATAAGTTCCTTCATCAGTATAAGATATGCCTTGTGGGTTCTTTTCCATTGATATAGCAGGTGTTGCACCTTCAAAAGTCCATTCCCAGGATGTTGGCACTCCTGTTGACAAGTCAGCAAAGTCAATTGCACAACCTGTTGGGATTGTTGTCTCGCTGGCCTCAAAATCAGCAGAAAGGGTTCCCTGCCAAACAGGCGATGACCATAATCCACGACCAAATGTCCCTGCTCTGATAGCATCTTCGGAGGCATCACTTGGGTTATGATAAATTTCAATCTCATTTACCGAGGCGTCAACCGGCAGGCCGGTGCTGTACATAATCCAGTCGTCCATAGTCGCATCACGGTAATAAACTCCGGCATCAGAGGCAACATAAAGGCCTTCCGGGCTGTTTATATAATATGCAATTGAATTCATATTGATATTGGGCAGGGTGCCTGTTATATCTTCCCAATTAATTCCTTTATCCACCGATTTATAGACCTTACTACCTTTTGAGACATACACAATATTTTCATCAAAAGGATTTGCTTCAATATCACGGATATTATCACCTCCCGGGATATTTGATGATAAGTCATACCAATCGGGGTTATTATTCATAACATTGTCAGTCCTGTAAAGATGCTGTTTCCAGGAATAGTAAAACACATCAGTATTGGCAGGGCTTTGTTCAACAACATTTATATTGTTTGACCCTCCTTGTGCTATTTTTTGCCAGGTAAAAGAATTTGTTTTAACCCCAATAGCCCTCCAGATACTTTTATACCCGGCAAACATAATGTCTGTATTTGTTTCGTGCAGGCAGAACGGTGTTATCCAGCCACCATCCTCATCAATGCCATGCACTCCGTTTCCTCCAACAGTGTGAGAACTGCCATTGTTATATTTTCTGATAAGTGCTCCATAATAAACTGTAGCATAAGAATATTCAGGTTCCTGGTAATCAAAGGCGCACTCCATTCCGTCGCCCCCATGTGTGACCTGCCAGTTATTGTTACCATAGTAACTTGATGTTCCATTGTCCTGATAGCCGTTAATAACTTTATCTTTAACAGATGCACACTGCCCTATTTTATAGACCTGGCTTATTGCAAGTCCGCTGGTAATTTCAGGCCACGAATTTCCGTTATCAGGAGTATAATATATTCCTCCGTCGTTTCCGGCATATAACCTGTTATTTAAATGGTTCCATTCGAGAATATGAAGGTCGGCATGTACTGATGGCACATTACACCCGCCATACCAATGTGAACTTATATCCCAGGATACTCCTCCATCAGACGATTTCCAGCAATTTACGCCACCAACATAAATAGTGTTTTGGTCATTAGGATCGACAGCAATATCAAGATCGTACCAGGCTTGTCCACCTTCTCCGCCATCGCATCCCCAGCTCATTATATTGGGTGCTGTTGACTGCTCACTAAAACTTGCACCTTCATTTGCAGATTTGTATAATCCTTTGAATGAGCTGCCTTCGGTTTGAATAAGATATATAACATTGGGATTTGCTTCTGTAACTGCAATTGTAGCCCTGTCACCTCCTGCCAATCCATTTGAAAGTTGCACCCAGTCAGTGCCTGCATTAGTCGATTTATATAATGAACCTCCTTTTACAGCAAAGATAATATCAGGATTTCCAGGTTTAAAAACAATATCCTTGAATGTACCAGATTTAGTTTGTGTCCATGTTGCACCTGCATCAGTGGTTTTAAAAACACCGCCTGTAGTAGCAGCATACATAGTACTATAAACATCAGGATGTTGAATCATTCTACCCACTTTCACATTTCCCATTCCATTATTCCACAGTTCCCAGGTCTGACCTCCGTCACTGCTTTTAAATACACCCATACCCTGCGAGTCTCCTGCATCACGGTCTCCGCTACCAATATAAATATTATCCGGATTATTCCAGTCAACAATAATAGAAGAGACTCCCAGAACAGGTAAAACATCTGTTGTTCCTGTCCAAGTTCCCTGCGAAGCATCATATTCCCACATTCCGCCAGCAGGTGCTCCAATGTAGACAATATCAGGATTTGTAGGATGAAAAGCTATGGCATTAATTCTTCCCAAACCACTATAGCCTTTATCTCCTGACGGAATATTAAAAGGTCCGAGGTTAGTCCAGTCAGCCTCCGATTTCAAAGCATCAGGATGATCTTTTATATACTTACCATACTCATTATAAGTTTGATCAGCAGGCTTTCTTGTTCCATCAGGATAAATATGATTTTCCATCCACCATTCCCAGCGCTTAAAAGGTTTCCAGCCGCTTCCTTTGGTTATCTCTCTTCCCTCCCAATAGATGTTGAATGCTCGCTGAACATCATAAAAGTTGACAGATTCATCCTGCATCATTTCTATCCAGTAAGGATAGTTTGCAGTGTCTGATTTAGCCTGGGTAGTGTTGTTTTGCGATGAAACATTTAGGGCTAACGTTAAAGTTACTGAGATTAACAGAGTTTTTAATAATGACATAATACACATTTTTTGGGGTTATAAAAGTCGGCAAAGATACAATTAAAAATCAGATTTTAAATACCGGCAAAAGGGTTTCCTTTGTAAAACGTTAAACCTGATATATATTAACTCAACTTCAAATAAAAAACAAATAAGAAAACAGCTAGAGGATGTTGCCATTTTCTATTACTCTGGAATAAATTCATAAACTCCCAGGTCAGGAGCATCATCCGAAACTCTTGAGTTACCATCGTAATCAAACGAAATATCCAATACAGAAGAATCTATTATTTCCATACTGCCCGCATCAATCGCATTTGACAAAGTATCAAGGTGGTAATCATTCTGGTATTGATCAATAAAAAGCGGATCTTCATTTTTTATGCAGTTCTGATAATTATCAGGGTTTGTTATATCAAGTTCAGTCCTGATAAGACAATTATCATACATAAAGTTATAAGCATACCCGGGATCAGCAACACCATCGGTTTCAAGCTCTTCAGAAAGAGCACCATAAATAATGCAATTGCCAAAATAGGCACTTTCCAACGGACTGACATAGGTAGCAACTCCATCGAGTGTATTAAAAGAAATTTTATTACCAACCCTCACAGATGGGTTTATTCTAACCGATTCTGACCAGTAATCTGCCATTGTACATTGCCTGAAATCATAAATTCCTCCAACAAGGCAAACCGTGTATGTTGCACAATTGGAAAATATAGAATTTACGGCTACAACCTGATAAGCGAACGAATATAGTCCGAAAAGAGTCATATTCTCAACTATCACATTCTTCAAGATCAATGTATTAGCCCACTCGCTTTCATTTTGAGGTGAGACCTGTAATCCAACAAATGCATTTTTAACTATCGCATAATTAAACTCATTAACGACATCACTTTCGTTTATCACAATCCCATTCCATTGTCCCGGAAGATCGCGATATTCCTGCTCCAGTCTGTCGCCCTGAAAAACTACAAGGCTATCTTTTAGTCCGTTAACCTGAATAGCTCCTCCGCTATAGACCCAAAGACCTGAATTCTGATGAAAATAAACATCTACACCCGGCCCAATTGCCAGAGCTCCCAGAGAATCCACAACTCCCCATCCGTAAAGAACATATGGCTTGTCATCTTCCCAGGTAACATTTTCATTTTCACCGGCTATGATTATATACTTTAATGTAGATTCGGGATTATGTAAATAGCCTACAAAATAGTGAGCATCCTGCCCCCAGGCCACAAGGTCAACATCCTGAATATTTCCGTTAGTCTCAAAGATTACTGAATCGGCAATAATCATAGGGCTGTTCTGATTTGTAGGGTCAACCGTTACCTTAATAAAAATATAGAGACTATCGTTTTCAGCTAGTTCAATATCCTCAATTGAGGAAACAGGATTACCATCAATGTTTATCTTATATTGCGATTGTTCCCCTCCCGCAAGATATATTCTGGAAATTTTCACTTTCCCGTCATTGTAATTATAAACTTTCAGAATTCCCGTTGTTGATCCTACAGTTGAAAAGACAGTATCAAAAATGACAGTATCAGTTGAAAAGCTTAGAGAATAAGAAGGGTTTGTAACAATCTCATCTTTGCGACATGAGGTAGTTACCAGTATAAAAACTACCAGGATAAAACCTGTATAGGATAAAGCTCTTAACAATTGAATATTCAACACTGTCTGAATTTTTGTGCAAAGATAATATTTCATAGGTTACACTACGTTTTTGGGAATAAAATATTGTACAATCTTTTTTTTTACCTTTGCCGAAAAATTCAAGGATTGAGGCAATATATAGAAAAACCGGTTTTTAAAATCATCTCGGATTCTGCTGATGAAATGGGAGCTCCAGCCTATGTGGTTGGTGGTTATGTGCGCGATATTATCCTTGAGCACGAATCGCACGATGTTGATATTGTCGTTGTTGGCAGTGGTATTGAGCTTGCAAAACGGGTTGCTGCAAAAATTGGCAATGGTGTTAATGTCAATATCTTCAAAAATTTCGGAACAGCGATGATCAAGTCCTCTGGAATATCGGATTGGGAGCTTGAGTTTGTTGGAGCGAGGAAAGAGTCGTACCGCAGCGATTCCAGAAAACCCATTGTTGAAGATGGAACCCTCGAAGACGACCAAAACCGTCGCGATTTTACCATTAATGCAATGGCAATAAGTCTGCAAAAGGAAAATTACGGAACTCTGCTTGATCCTTTTGACGGAATGGGCGATATAGAAAGAATGATTATCCGCACACCTCTGGAACCTGACATAACTTTTTCGGACGATCCACTTAGAATGATGCGTGCAATCAGATTTGCAACACAACTTAACTTCAATATCTTTCCCGAAACTTTTGAAGCCATTAAAAAAAATGCAGAACGGATTAAGATCGTGTCAAAGGAAAGAATTTTAGATGAGTTGAATAAAATAATCCTTACACCCAAGCCGTCAATAGGGTTTCGCCTGCTGGATGAAAGCGGGCTTCTTAAAATAATCTTCCCGCAGATGAGTAATCTAAAAGGTGTGGAGACCAAAGAAGGAAAGGCTCATAAAGATAATTTTTATCACACTATAAAAGTACTTGACAATCTGGCCAAAAACACTAACAATCTTTGGCTGCTATGGTCTGCCATACTTCATGACATTGCAAAACCGGCTACAAAAAGATATGATTCCGAATCCGGATGGACTTTTCACGGTCACGAGTTTCTCGGGGCAAAAATGGTTCCGGGTGTTTTCAGAAGTCTTAAACTGCCAATGAACGACAAGATGAAATATGTACAAAAACTTGTCAGACTTCATCTCAGGCCGATAATTCTTTCAGAAAGCCATATTACCGACTCTGCGATCAGGCGACTTCTTTATGAAGCGGGTGATGACGTTGACGACCTGATGTTGCTTTGCGAAGCAGATATAACTTCAAAAAATAAGGAAAAGGTAAAGAAATTCCTCAGCAACTTCAAGCTTGTGCGGAAAAAATTAGTCGAAGTAGAGGAGAAAGACAAACTGCGAAACTGGCAACCTCCCATATCCGGAGAAGTTATAATGGAAACATTTAACATTAAACCCTGCAAAGAGGTTGGCGATATAAAAAATGCAATAAGAGAAGCAATACTCGACGGAAAAGTTCGAAATAATTATGACGAAGCCTTTCAGTTTATGATAAAACTTGGGGGGGAAATGGGGTTAAATGTAAGGTAGCTCCTACATTATCGCAAAAATATCATATTTTCACATTCCAGTTTTACACCGCTCTAGTCTTCCTCAAAAAAAACATTTTATTATTTATTCATTGTTTTAAATTTTTTTATAATTTTATCCCTGATTTAATATTAAAGAAATATGCATATTTACAAATTCAGGATGCTGACAGACACTAATGCCGAATTTATCCGGGACTTTGAAATACTGGGAAATCAAACTTTTTTGGATTTTAACCGAATAATTCAGGAGAATGTGAACCTTGGCAGTGAAGAACTGGCATCCTTTCATATTTGCAACCAGAATTGGAGCAAGTTGAAAGAGATAACCCTTCTTGATATGAGAGTTGATGAAGAGGACGAAGTAGAGGAGGAGAACAAAGAGTTTATTGAGGAGCAATTCATTATGAAGAACTCAAATATCAAGGATTTTATTGAGGATCCACATCAACGTCTTGTGTATGAGTATGACTTTCTGGATATCAAAACATTCTTTATTGAGCTGCTTGGCGTCTGGAAGCAAAAAGAAGATCACCACTACCCTATATGCTCGCTCAGTAAAGGAGTACTTGCAAGTCCGCCTGCTCCCCCTGTAATTGAGGAGGAAGAAGATCCCGAAGCTCTCAAAGAACAGCTTCTTGAGGATTTCAACGAACTACTGGACGGCACGATTGACTATCAGGAAGATACAGAAAATGAATATTGATTTATCTGTGTATCTTGAGTAAAAAACTTTTCGTCATATCAGGCCCCACAGCCATTGGAAAAACAGCACTTGCAATTGATGTTGCCCAAAAGTTAAAGACAGAAATCATTTCTGCCGATTCGAGGCAGTTTTACAAGGAATTAAAAATCGGAGTAGCAACACCATCAAAAGAGGAACTCTCTTCTGTAAAGCATCACTTTATCGGTCATATTTCAATAACTGACTATTATAATATTTCAAAATTTGAACAGGATGTTTTAACTTTTTTAGACAGATTTTTCAAAACCAATGACAATGCAGTTTTGGTAGGTGGTTCGGGATTGTATATTGATGCTGTTTGTAAAGGTATTGACGACCTGCCAAACCCGGATGAAAATCTGCGGGAGAAACTCAAAGAACTTTTAAGAACCAATGGGATCGGATATTTGCAGCAGTTTCTTGAAGACCTTGACCCTGATTATTTTGACATTGTTGACCTTAACAATCCAAACAGGTTATTGCGGGCACTTGAAGTAATAATACAGACCGGCAAGACATACACTTCACTGCGAAACAGTAAACCGCGAAAAAGGAATTTTGAGATAATTAAAATCGGAATGAACAGGCCAAGGGAAGAGCTGGTCGACATAATCGAAAAAAGAGTTGACAGAATGATTGAGGCCGGTTTGGTTGAGGAGGTTCGTAGTCTTGAAAGATTCAGGGGTGTCAATGCTTTGAAAACTGTAGGCTATCAGGAGATATTCAATTATTTTGATGGCACATACACTCTTGATGAAGCCATTGAAAAGATAAAGACCAATACCCGCCGTTATGCAAAACGACAGATCACCTGGTTTAAGAGAGATAATGATATACAATGGTTCTTGCCTGAGGAGCAAGAGAAGGTATTTAATATTTTACCTAAAATTTAGAAACTGCTTTGATTTTGTTAGCTAAGTCCTATTTATTACAGCTTTTTGTATTATGAAAACCCCCTCCTCCTCAATAGCAAACTGTTTATACACAGATAAAAAAACAATCCCGTCAAGGATGAGCTATTTGCAATTAGTCCCGTATGGGACGAGCTATGGGATTCACTTAGATCATTACCCCGACAGGATGTCCCTACGGGACTAATCGTTTCGCATCAGCTTTTCTCACCACGTTATAGCGTGGTGTTACAAATAGGCCGTACCTTGCTCCTCCGCTAAAGCTACGGCAGCATGCGGACGGTACTTTGCGTTTGGCTGTATTAAATAGAACTTAGCCGAAAATCACAACTCTCTTCATAAATCAAATCTATTAAAAAAGCACAAGAAAATGAATGTGCCGCAAATTGCATTCTAGTCATTCCCGTAAATTTTTGCATCTATATAAAACCTTGGTGTAGTTTCAAATGTAGGAGTGAAGCTCCGAAATGTAATAACAAAGGTTGTAGCGAAGCGAAAACCTTTGATTTTAATGTACTAACAAGTTAGCTCTGTCCGCGTGCCGCCGAAGCTTCAGCGGAGGCACAAAGAGCGGGATGTATAATTTTTATTTCATCTTATGACCTTTCGGGCTTTCAGCCCTTCCATATTACTCTGTTTATGCACAGGACTTTGCTACGCTTCGTCCTGTATTAATACCTGCCATCCCTTTGGGATTAGTGAGGGTAATATGTTTATTATATTTATTCCTTAG
>JAOZLR010000212.1 GCA_029934735.1 Bacteroidales bacterium | reverse complement strand
ACCTCTGGGTGCCGGAGCAATAATCAATGTGAATATTTCTGTGGGGGTAGTTTTTAAATAAAAAAAAGCCCCAGGCTGAAGCCTGGAGCTATTTTTTACTTTATAATACAATAAGGAATTATGCAATCATTCCCACGCCAACCGTATTATTTGTTCCTTCATCTATTACGATCAGGCTACCTGTAGTCCTGTTACGTCTATAGCTATCGAAAAAGAGAGGTTTGGTTGTTCTGATAGAGACCTTAGCTATTTCGTTCATTTTAAGTTCATTTCCGTCATCAATACGATTCAGAGTATTAACATCCACCTTATATTTAATATCTTTGATCATGCATCTTACATCTTTGGTTGTATGTTTCAGATAGAATTTTGTACCTACTTTCATTGGTTTTTCATCCATCCAGCACATCATTACATCAATATCCTGACTAATCTGAGGAACATTGTTCTCTTTCACAATCATATCACCACGGCTAATATCAAGGTCGTCTGCCAGCCTAAGTGTTACCGACATTGGAGGATATGCTTCATCCAGTTCATCTTTGTAAAAATCAATTGCTTCAATAGTTGTTTTAAATCCCGATGGCAGAATCATTACTTTATCACCTTTTCGGAAGACCCCGCCTGCAATACGTCCTGCATAACCTCTGTAATCGTGATACTTATCAGATTGGGGGCGAATAACATTCTGTACAGGAAAGCGAGGATCAATATGATTATAGTCGCTTCCAACATGAATATTCTCAAGGATATATCTTAAGGTACCACCCTCGTACCATGGCATATTTTTTGAATGTTCAACAACATTGTCACCTTTCAATGCGCTTATTGGGACATAGCGAATGTCTTTGATTGCAAGTTTAGCTGCAAAGGCGGTAAACTCCTCCTGTATTTTTTCATAAACCTCCTGTTTATAATCCACCAGATCCATTTTATTAACACAAACTACGATGTGAGGAATTTGAAGTAATGATGAAATATAGGAGTGTCTGTATGTCTGTTCTGTTACACCATTACGTGCATCAATCAAAATTATTGCCGCATTAGCCGTTGAAGCTCCCGTAACCATATTTCTTGTGTATTGAACATGACCCGGAGTGTCGGCGATAATGAACTTACGCTTTGGAGTGGCAAAATACCGATATGCAACATCAATTGTTATTCCCTGCTCTCTTTCGGCACGTAAACCATCAGTTACCAGTGCAAGGTCTAAATGCTCGTTTCCTTTACGGATACTGGCTCTTTTTACAGCCTCAAGCTGGTCTTCAAAAATAGATTTACTATCGTATAGTAATCGCCCTATCAATGTACTTTTCCCGTCATCAACACTGCCTGCTGTAGTAAACCGCAGTAGTTCCATATCAAGATACGCCTTTGAGAAATTTTCGTTTGCTTCGCTCATCGTATGATTAATTGTTTTATTTGTCGTTTTTTGATAATTAAATGATATTTATTACTCTTAAAAGATAAATTTAGAAGTAACCTTCCTTCTTTCTGTCTTCCATCGCGGTTTCGCTTCTTTTATCATCTGCACGGCTTCCTCTTTCAGTGACTCTGGTAGCTGCTATTTCCTGAATTATGTCTTCAAGTGTATCGGCTGTAGAAATAGTAACTCCGGTATTTGTGATATCACCAATTGTTCTGCAACGGACTCTTTTCACAACTACTTTTTCCGAATCTCTTTTTTTCATAAACGGGGCATCTGCAAGCAGAGCACCATCACGCATAAATACTTTTCTTTCGTGTGTAAAGTAGAGGCTTGGTATTTTAATGTTATCAAGATATATGTATTGCCAAACATCCATTTCTGTCCAGTTACTTATTGGGAATACCCTGAATTGTTCACCTATATTTTTACGACCGTTAAAGAGGTTCCACAATTCCGGTCTTTGGTTTTTAGGATCCCATTGACCAAATTCATCTCTATGAGAGAAGAAGCGTTCTTTTGCTCTTGCTTTTTCTTCATCTCTTCTACCCCCGCCAAGGGCTGCATCAATTTTATGGCCCTCAATAGTATCAAGAAGAGTTTGTGTTTGAAGCAGATTCCGGCTTGCATCAAAACCTGTTTCTTCAGTCACTTTGCCACTGTCGATAGTTTCCTGTACCGAACCGACAATAAGCCTTGCACCTGTTTCTTTAACCAGATCATCACGAAATTTTAAGGTTTCCTCAAAATTATGACCAGTATCTATATGAACCAGAGGGAATGGAATTTTTGCCGGCCAGAATGCTTTTACTGCAAGATGTACCATAATAATGGAATCTTTTCCGCCGGAAAATAGCAAACCAGGGTTTTCAAACTGGGCAGCCACTTCACGCATTATAAAAATGGATTCCGACTCTAATTCTCTAAGATGATTCAGATTATATTTTTTCATTGAATAAGTTGTTCTTATTTTAAAATTAATTCGATTATAAGGCAATTCTGGGCATAATAAAATCGAGTGCCTGTTTTACTGACTCTTCAATTGACTGGAGGTCAGTTCTAATCTCTACGTCTGCATTCTCCGGAAATTCAAAAGGAGAATCAATACCTGTAAAGTTTTTTATCTCTCCTCTTCTTGCTTTAGCATAGAGGCCTTTAATGTCTCTCTTTTCACAAACTTCTATCGGGGTATTAACAAATATCTCAATAAAATTATCTTTTCCAATTATATCAATTGCCATATTTCTGATCTCTTCTGTCGGGCTTATAAAGCTATTGAGCGTAATAATACCACAGTTTAAAAACAGTTTATTGACCTCTGCTATTCTCCGGATATTTTCATAGCGATCTTCTTCTGTAAATATAAGATTATTATTAATCCCCGACCGAATATTATCACCATCTAGTACTTGTGCAACAAATCCATTATTATACAGTTGCTGATCCAGATGCCTTGCAATAGTTGTTTTACCTGAACCTGAAAGTCCTGTGAGCCAAATAACCTGGGCTTTTTGTTTAAGCAACTTTTCTTTCTCTTCCCTCTGAACTATTTCGTTAAATACCGGGAAAATGTTATTGTCATTATTTTTCATCATCTACTTTTATTATAAATAAAATAACTAAATATTGGTTATTTTTAAAGCGCAAAATTAAAAAAAATTTGAACTTATTCTACTTTACATAGTATAAACTCCAAAATTAGGTACTTTTACCACAAAAAAGAATTTAGGTTACATTATATCTTTTAGCTCTTATTTTGGAAATTTTAATTGTATCCATAGTACTTGTCTTTATAATTATATCACTCTATACAGAGTTGGTAGGCCCTGCATTTACATTTCTTATAGGAATAATTATTCTTGGAATTTTTGGAATTTTAACACCTAAAGAAATATTAAGCGGACTTGCTAACGAGCAGATCATGGTAATAATATTATTATTACTTTTGGGAGACATAATAAGGAAGACCGATCTGATTGACAGACTTTTCGATAAAGTTTTCAGAAAAACAAAAACATACCGGGGGTTTATGAGCAAAATGATTGTTATTGTAGCTGGTTTTTCAGCTTTCCTTAACAATACACCCTTAGTTGCTATTATGATGCCATACGTACATAATTGGAGCAAAAGGAACAATATTATGCCCAGTAAGTTGTTGATACCACTTTCATATGCTGCTATCCTTGGTGGTTGTGCTACATTGATTGGTACTTCTACTAACCTGATAGTAAATGGTATGGTAACGGACCAGTTGATAATCCCCGGACTAGAACCTTTGGGATTGTTTGATTTTACATTAGTTGGCTTTCCTATGATAATAATAGGGGCTATTTATCTGATACTTTTTAGTAATAAACTGTTACCTTCAAAAACTGATGTTATTTCTGATTTTTCGACCCAGACAAGGGAATATCTGGTTGAAGCCAAGGTAAGAAGAAGCTCTAAACTTATTGGTAAAACGATCGGCAATGCAGGGCTTAGAAACCTTAAAGGATTATTTCTTGTGGAAATATTGAGACAGAAAAAACGTATTTCGGCTGTTTCGCCTTACGAGGTAGTGAAAGAAGATGATATACTTGTTTTTGCTGGTGATACCGCGACTATTGCTGAGATGATAAATGCCGATGTGGGGCTGGAGTTAACAGAAATAGGAATGTTTTCAAGAAAGACACATACTGAAGTGCTTGAAATAGTTGTATCTCATAATTCTACATTGATTGATAAAACTGTTCGGGAGGCAGGATTTAGGGGGAAGTATGATGCAGCTATTCTGGCAATCCACCGTAATGGAGAAAAAATATCAGGAAAAATAGGGCAGGTAAGGCTTAAAGCTGGGGATGTGCTGCTTTTACTTGCAGGTGATGACTTTTCAAAGCGCTCATTGGATACTCACGATTTCTACCTTATCTCAAAAGTACGTGAGTTCCGTAAACTGGAATGGTATCAAACAACCGCATTATTCGGTGGTACTGCATTGGCTATTCTTCTCTCAGGGTTGGGAGTTGTTTCACTTTTTATGGCACTTGTCGTTTTGCTGATAATAATCCAGTTATTAAAAATAACCTCTCCAAAGGATATTGCAAAAAGTATTGACTTTAATCTTGCCATAATCATTGCTCTTTCTCTTGCCCTTGGCACTGCAATGATGAAAACCGGAATGGCAAGTATTATTGCAAACTTCATTATCTCTGTCTTCAAACCATTTGGACCTTATGGTTTGTTATTTGGTATTTTTCTGATAACAAATCTTTTGGCCTCGTATATAACAAATAAAGCTGCCGCTGCTCTTATATTTCCCATTTCAGTAACTGCAGCCCTGAATCTGGGTTTACCACCTGTCCCATTCATCCTTGTAGTTTCTTTTGCTGCTGCTGCTAATTTTATTACTCCTATTGGATATCAAACTAATCTTATGGTTTACGGGCCTGGTGGATATTCATTCAAAGATTACTTTAAAATAGGATTTCCACTCACAATAATTTATATGTTTGTGGCTGTGACTATTCTTTACTATGCTTATATTGTTTAATGCTTAAATGTGTGAATTAATTATAATTTTAAATATGAAAAACGAAAAAATAAAAGAATTACTGAAAGTTGCTATTCGCGCGGGAGTTGAAGCAGGAAACGCAGTCTGCGAAGTTTATAATAATGAGTTTGATGTCGAATTTAAAGATGATAAATCACCAC
>JAOZLR010000211.1:3456-5134 GCA_029934735.1 Bacteroidales bacterium | reverse complement strand
TCTATGGAATAATCCAAATCAGTTGGTTTTAAAGATTAAAGGCAAACGATAACAAGACAGAGATATTACAATGTAAATGCAATAACAAGTCATACTCTGATTAGAATATGGCAAAGTTCTGAGACAAAGTTATCTGCCGGCTTATAGAAGCGCTTCCAGCTTGTTTACAAGAATCTGCTTTGGAACGGCACCAACTTGTTTGTCAACAACCTGTCCACCTTTAAAAAATAAAATAGTGGGGATGTTTCTGATACCGAATTTTGCCGATACTCCCGGATTACTGTCAACATCAAGTTTGCCAACAATCACTTTACCTTCGTAATCCTGCCCAATTTCCTGAACAATAGGACCTACCATCCTGCAGGGGCCGCACCATTCAGCCCAAAAGTCAACTAATACTGGTTTATCTGATTGTAAAACAAGTTCTTCAAAATTTGCGTCTGTGAATTCTAATGCCATGATAAATAGTTTTTTTACGTTTAACATTTTTAGCGGAGCAAAAATATTATTTTTTCATAATAAACAAGCTAATAAAATAAAATAAATTAGTTTAGTTTAAAGCTTACTTCCGTAAGTCTTGAAACATTTCTTAAAAATAGCGATGGGGCAACCTTTAATTTAGGCGCAGGCATCTCAATAGAGATGTTGTTTTCACCATCATACACATGGAATTTTAGATTACAGGTGCCTGCAAAGTCTGTCGATATTTTTGACAGGCTATTCACCGTATCTTCAGTGATAGCCGACAGATTCAGCCTAATCTCAATTTCCTTTGTCTCTTTCTCAAGAGCTTCTGACAGTAAAGTCATTTTACTGATTCTAATATCAAGTGTGTCCGTATGTCTGTTCCTTGTAGCAATCCTGGCAGCTACCAATACTGAATTTCCTTCAACCAAAAAATGCTTCATTTTAAGATATTCTTCCGAAAAAAGAATAAACTGGTTCTGATCTGTGAAGTCCTCAATGACAAAAGTTGCAAATTTATTCCCTGATTTGGATGTACGATGATTAACAGATGTTATCATTCCTGCAAATTTTACGGTTTTATTCTTTAGCTTTTGCATATTGCTTTTTAAATCGTAAATATTTATATTGCAAAAGTGATCCATCTCAATTTTAAAATCCTCTAGCGGATGTCCAGACATATAGAATCCGGTAATATCTTTTTCGTGTTTAAGCTGTTCAAGTTTAGTCCAGAGATCGCATTGTGGCAAGTCAGGGTCTTTTACTTCTATTTCGTCTGAATCACCAAACAGGCTGGCCTGCATTGAATTTTGCTTCTCTTGATATGAAGAGCCCCATTTTATGATTTTTTCAAGGAATATTGAATCTTCCGAATTTTCACGGTAGAAATATTGCGCTCTGTGAGTATTTTCAAAGCTGTCAAAAGCACCTGCCATAGCAAGGGCTTCAAGACTTCGTTTATTCACAGACCGTAGATTTACTCTTTTGATAAAATCGAATATACTGGAATATGAACCCTCTTTTTCCCTTTCATCAATAATGGAATTTGCTGCACTTTCACCTACATTTTTTATGGCAGCAAGCCCGAAACGTATTTCCCCCTTTGTATTTACCATAAAATTCAGGTCGCTTTCATTAACATCAGGTCCCAATACATTAATTCCCTGACGCTGACACTCATCGACAAAAAATGTAATTTTCTTAATGTCATTAA
>JAOZLR010000211.1:0-3356 GCA_029934735.1 Bacteroidales bacterium | reverse complement strand
TAAGCAATGACTGAATAAGCAGCTGAATGAGAACGGTTGAATCCGTATTTTGCAAACTCCATCATCACATTGAAGACATCCTCGGCTTTCTTTTTATCAATACCCTTTTTTTCGGCTCCCTCAACAAAAATCACTTTCTGCTGCTCCATTATTTTCATATCCTTCTTTCCCATTGCCCTTCGCAGAAGGTCTGCTTTGCCGAGAGTGAAGCCTCCCATAATCTGGGCTGTCTTCATTATCTGTTCCTGATAAACCATGATTCCAAATGTAGGCTTCAGGATTTCTTCAAGTATTGGATGTGGGTACTCAACTTTCTCCTTGCCATGCTTTCTTCGGATATATAAGGGAATAAAATCCATTGGCCCGGGACGATATAAAGCATTCATTGCAATAAGGTCTTCTATGTCGGTTGGTTTCAGCTCTTTAAGATAGCTTCTCATTCCTTCCGATTCAAACTGAAAAGTTCCTATTGTATCACCTCTCTGATATAGTTGATAGGTCTCATCATCATCTAATGGAATAGAATCAATGTCAATGGTTACATCATGGCGTTTTTTGATGTTTTTTATAGCGTCGTTTATAATAGAAAGTGTTTTCAGTCCAAGGAAGTCCATTTTTAACATTCCTGCCGATTCCACAAGCTTTCCGTCATATTGTGTTACCATAAGAGTGGAGTCTTTGGCAGTAGCAAGAGGAATGTGGTTTATCAGGTCATCAGGCCCGATTATAACACCGCAGGCGTGTGTGCCGGTATGTCGGGCTGAACCTTCAAGGGTTTGAGCAAACTGTAGAGTCTTCTGCTCTAATTCACTTCCATTTTTCCTTATTTCCTGTAATTCCTTAACCTCTTTAAAGGCTTTTTCTAATGTTGTACCCGGCCTGTCAGGTACATATTTTGCAAGTTTGTCAGCGTCAGGTAGCGGAAGCTTCAAAACACGAGCAACATCTCTGATAGCCGATCTTGCAGCCATTGTTCCGAATGTAACAATCTGTGCTACCCGCTCCTTGCCATATTTCTTTACAACGTATTCAAGAACTTTATCCCTGCCCTCATCATCAAAATCTACATCAATATCAGGCATTGTAACACGTTCCGGGTTAAGAAACCTCTCGAACAGTAAATTATACTTTATTGGATCAATATTTGTAATTCCTGTGCAGAAGGCCACTGCTGAGCCAGCTGCCGAACCTCTACCAGGTCCTACAGCTACACCCATTTTCTTAGCTTCATTGATAAAATCCTGAACTATAAGAAAATAACCAGGAAATCCCATATCCTTAATTACTTTAAGCTCAAAGTCAAGGCGTTCTTTTATCTCATCATTAATCTCACCATATTTCTGATTGGCTCCTTCATATGTCAAATGCCGTAGATAACCATCTTCTGATGAGAACTCATCAGGAAGGGGGAAGTGTGGAAGAAGAATATCTTTGTGAATGTCAAAATCTTCGACTTTTGCTATTATCTCCTGAGTATTTGCAATGGCTTCAGGATGGTCAGGGAAAAGTGCTGCCATCTCTTCAGGTGTTTTAAGATACTCCTGACCTGTATAATGCATATCCTCCTTTTTGTCATTAATGTCAGCACCGGTATTCAACCGAATGAGAATGTCATGGGCACTATAATCCTCTTTGTTGACAAAATGAATGTCGTTGGTGGCAATGACTTTAAGATTGTTTTTTGCAGCAAGTTTTATCAGAGATTCGTTCACTGTTTTTTGTTCAGGAATACCATGGTTTTGTAGCTCAAGATAAAAATCATCACCGAAAACCTTAACGAACCAGTCAATAATCTCTTGTGCTCTCTCTTCGCTATGATTCATTATTGCCTGTGGGATTTCTCCTCCAAGACAAGCAGATGAGACAATAAGCCCTTCGCTGTATTGCTCAAGGATCTCTTTATCAATACGCGGTTTATAATAAAAGCCTTCGAGATAGCCTTTTGAAACAAGTTTTGCAAGATTGTGATAGCCGGTTTTGCTTTTTGCAAGGAGAATAAGATGGTAATAATGCTTTTTCCCTTTTATCTTTTCCTTTTTTGTACGACTTTCAGCGGCAACATAGACCTCACAACCGATGATTGGCTTAATATCCTGCTTTCTTGCTTCATTGAAAAACTTCAGTACACCATACATATTTCCATGGTCGGTAATGGCAAGGGCATTCATCCCTGATTCTTTTGTTTTTTTGATTAGCAAAGGAATGTTTGCCGCTCCGTCAAGAATGGAGTATTGTGTGTGTACGTGCAGATGTGTGAATTCGGGCATATTTTTGATAAAAATTTAATATTTTAACGGAGAGCAAAATTATACAAAATGAAAGTCGGAAAGGGGATTGTTAATAAGTATAAGAAAAGATTTTTTCAGGCAACAGAAGTTAAAAAAATGCGATTAGCATTCACACTAATCGCATAGTCATATTTATAAAAACTTAGGCTTCCTATTCTACAATCATCTTCTTACTGTCGCTTCGTACTCCATTTACATCTATTGAGTAAAAGTACATACCCGTTGGCAGACCTTTGGAGTTAAACTCAACATTGTGAGCTCCTTCAGGTTTTGTACCTTCGTTGTAGGTTTTTATTAGTTTGCCGGTGTAGTCGTAAACATGAATTGTAACAAAAACCTCTTTCTCTAATTTGTAGAAAATTTTTGTTTTTCCGCTGAAGGGGTTTGGGATGTTTTGTAGTAACTTACCACTGTTTAAAGCCTCTACTTTGCGTTTCATCGACTCAGTGAGGTTTAAATCATCGCCAGGAAGCAGCGAAAGCAGCCAATCCCTGTTCTCCTCAAAAGCCTGAACAGTAGCAAACTTATACTGTGGCATTGCACCAACATAGTTCGACGATTTCATTCCGCCGTTTTCCATTAGCCAGTATGTATAACCAAGGTCTATAATAGCAAAAATGCTGTCTTCAACTGCCTCAGGGTTTTGGATTACATCCTCGAACCAGGAGATAGCATCCGGCCAGTTTTCTAATTTAAGGTTGCAGCGGTTTGCTAGGAAGTCAGCGAGTTTGATAAGCTCGGGGTTGTTTTGAATTGCAGGCTCCGTTTCGTAATACGATTTCAATGAGCTGTAATCGTTTCCTTCAAGCTTTTCGAGATGAACCAACTCTTTTAAAGATGCCTGGGCAAACTTTGTAGCAGGATATTGAGTAATTACCTGTTGGTATCCTGCTTTAGCTCCTGTATAATCCTGTTGCTCAACCAAGAGGGTAGCGTTGTTGAACATTGCTTCTGCCTCAAAGCCACCTTCTGTATCACCGGGATTCCAGATTGGTTCAATCTGGTATGCACCTGTTGGGCAGAGGTTTTCTTCGGGATAGTAACTGCCTCCCCAATTATTATACCTGG
>JAOZLR010000210.1 GCA_029934735.1 Bacteroidales bacterium | reverse complement strand
CAAGTTTTTTAGCATTTGGCTTGTCAAGGAAGGCATTAACCTTATCCTGGCTTGAAAATATTGATTTCTCAAACACCTCCTGTGCAAACTTATCAAAATCACCTTTGTATTTTTTATTTATCTCTTTAAAGAAATCCGGCCATTGCTCTTCAGGGACATCATTTGCATACATTTTATATAAGCCAGCCAGTATCTTTTTATCAGTAGGTGCATTATAATCTTTAAAGTGCTCCTGGGCAGATTCACGCAAACCTTCTGCTGTTTGTTTTGGCGCATCAGGATTGTCTTTAATATCATTCAACTCTTTTTCATATTGCGAAAACTGCTTTGCATAGCTAATAATGTCAGGCCCCATAAGTCCAAGATTAATATAAAGCAGAGGACCAATTGCATCACTCATTTTTATATATCCTTCCTTTATCTCATTTAACACTCCGCCAAATTTATCTGCTCTTGCAGTATCAAAATCAACCCAATCTGTAAACTGATTTTCGATTTCACGCTTTTTGGTAACGACATCAAGTTTCTTTAATCCTCTTGACTGTCCGATGTAATACTTCCAGCCATTGGCAAGTGACGCATAAGTAGAGGCATATTTTATCCTGATTTCCTGACTGGCATCCATATCCACTTTCATTATCTCAAGCTTTTTACCAAGCAGGTCGATGAGTGGTGGTGCAAACTTATCCATATTATATTGCACGCCGTAAGAAGTCATATATCTGTTAGTACTTCCAGGATATCCCCAGATCATTGCAAAATCATCCTTCTCAACTCCTTTGATTGAAACAGGCAGATAGTGCTTTGGCTTCAATGGTATGTTTTCCTCAGAATATTTTGCTGAAGATCCATCGGGAGCAGTATAAACACGAAACATGCTAAAATCACCAGTATGACGAGGCCACATCCAGTTATCTGTGTCTCCTCCAAATTTTCCTATCGATGAAGGCGGAGCACCAACAAGGCGTACATCTTCATAAACGTTATAAACAAACAGATAATACTCGTTTCCACCAAAAAAGCCTTTTACAACGACATTATATTTTTTGTCTTCATTTGCCTGCTTCTTCAATTTACTTGAAATCTCTCTGACTTTTGCCGACCTTTCTGCAGAACTCATTGTATCACTAAGGAAAGGGATAATACTGTCAGTAACATCTGCCATTCTGATAAGGAAAGAAGCTGTCAAAGCATCATTTGGAAGTTCCTCTCCTTTTTCCATTGCCCAAAACCCATCTTTCAGATAATCGTGTTCAATGGAACTGTGCTGTTGGATAATATCAAAGCCACAATGGTGATTAGTAAGCATCAGACTCTCGTCAGAAACAATTTCACCTGTACAAAAATAACCACTAGGTTTGCTTTGTGTTGATAAGCCAACAATGGCATCTTTCAGGCTGGAGTTGTTAATACTGTAAATCTCTTCAGCAGTCAGTTGTAATCCCATTTTATGCATGTCAGTATAGTTAAGCCTATCGACAAACATTGGTAGCCACATACCTTCATCAGGCGGTGTAAATGCGAACAGACTTGCACTAAAGGATACAAGAACTGTAAATAGTAATGTAAATTTTCTCATCTTTTTTTATTATTTATTTATTTGATTGATTAATTCCAATAATAACCTGTTTATTTACCGAAAAGTATGCCATTATATATAAATATCTGTAATACTAGTAGTTATAATACACAAAACAATTATAATGCTGTGTAAATTTGTTCGGTTTAATACAGACTCCTGTTCAGTACTGAACACCTTTTCATTTTAAAGTCCAAGCACTTCAGACCCTTGTTCAAATACGATATCTACAGGAATACCCTGTGCCGATATTCTGTCAAGGTCTTTCTGAAGCTGAAGCTTAATAACTCCGTATTCTTTCACCAGATTTTTAGCTCCCTTGTAATCGCCATCACCCTGAAGTTTAAGTATCAGTTGTGTTAGTTCGGTCGAAGCTTTCTTCATCTTTTCAATATCAATGGAGTACGTACCATCTTCATTTCGGGTAAACGCACCCTTTTCCTTAAAGAAATTAAACCTGATCATATTAGCTTTTCCATGTGCACTTGAAGCACCGAAACGAACCGAACGAAATATCCCGGCCATGAAGGTTACATAATTATCCATAAGGTTTGTCTCTTTAAACTCACCCATCTCGTTGAGTTTAGTTACTAGGTAAAGTCCTAAGATGTCAGCTTTCCCCTCTTCTATTGCAGAATATTGCTCTTTCAAAACTTTTCTTACAGCACCTTTTCCTGTGATGGTTTTCTTAATTCCCATACCGTGAGCCACTTCGTGGAACATTGTATTTGAGAAAAATGCGTCGAAGGTTATATATTTTCTCTGTTCAGGTGTGATAAGCAGGTCTGCAATCGGGACAACGATATTATCAAATTTTGCTTTCATTGCATTTTTAAGTTGTAGCTTTCGCGTTCCCTTCTTCAGTTGGACCTCCTCATCATTAGGCAGATTTATTGCAATAGTTTTCCCGGCCATATTGCAGTCGCCGGCATAATAAACAACGTCGTAGGCATTCAGGTCGGCGTCCGAGCCGGGAGTCTCCTGTTTGTATTTTGGGTCAACCGGAAGCTCTTTTTGCATTTGCGGAAGGAACTTTGCATACTTTTGAAGTTTATCACTCCACACTTTATCCTTAACCAGAATGAAAGATTCGTGGGCGGCTTTGTATCCGAAAAGCTGATCAGTATAATTTTCTATTGGCCCTATCACAAGGTCAATGCTGTTATTTTTCATGTCGAGCCAGGCCATATCACTCGGCTGATAATCATCAGTAAGCAGTGCTTTCGATCTGAGTTCAAGATAATTTGCAAATCCTTTATCCTCAGCAAGAGCAGCAGCCTGGTGCAGATAATCTGCAGCTTCAGTGATTTCATTTTTGAAAGCTTCGTGATACCAGACACTTTTCAGTTTACCGTTATCATCCCTCTTAATTATTGTATAAAGACTTGTTTTATTGGGATCATTAAATGCTTCAAACTCCTCCTTTGTCATATCGTGAGGATAAAAATTAGCTCCTGCAGGTTTTGTGCCAAATCCCTTTATAAAAGGCTTCAGATCATCCATCTCGTCCCAGGGGCCATAGTTTATTTCGGCATATCGTTTTTCATAAAGGTCTTTGATTGTTGATAAAAACTCATCTCTCTGCCCGATGTTTTCCATCCAGAAAATCTTGTCCATTTGTTGTGCCGCAAGAAATAACAGTTTTAGCATTTTCTTTTGATTGTCGCTAAGATGAGAAATGTCGGAAGTCAGACGGACTGTTTTATACATCTCCACTTTCATCTGAATTTCCGTTTTTCCTTTGGGATTCATCTCTGTTCTTTCACCTTCCGTTTTCTTTTCATTTCCCTGATTACAGCCTGTTATCAGAGCAATCATTAAGGCGGAAACAAAGGTTATCCACAATACTTTTCTTATTATCATTTTGAAATTTTTAATTAATTAAACGGCGAAATTAAATATTATATTGGAATTCACTGGATGATTTTTTCAATCATTTCATTTAAAACATTCAGAAATCTCTAATAATGTCCCTCTGATTTTAAAAAACCAAAAAATCCGTAAAACGGAATGGAAGTAATATTGTCACTTTTTGAAAACCTTTCCTGAGATACTTTAATTCCAGACTTACAATTATATTGTTCCATAAACAATCTCAAACTTCGCAGCTTCGTACTTGATCCAAATTTCACTTCAATTGGAATTATTTTCTCCCGAAATGCAATTAGATAGTCAATTTCAGCATTGCTGTTTTTTGCTTCACGTGCCCAATAAAACAATGAAGGTCTTTTTATTGTGTCTTGCAAAGCTAAAAGTTCCATCCCCACAAATTGCTCAGCCACAGCGCCTTTAAAAATAGATGCGAGATTTTCTTCTTTTATTGTTTCTCCATAAATCCCTGTTATATTATGAAGAAGTCCAACGTCAAGAAAAAGTATTTTAAAAAAATTATCTTTAACATTGGCTTCCAGTGGTAAGCCATCACCATTTGTTCTTCTTATTCTGATTAAAACTCCGGCAGTCTCAAGCATTTCAACAGCATCCTTAAGTTCCCTTGATTTGATATTATTGTCAACTTTGGAATAAACAAATTTTTGCCCAATCATTGATGATGCAGCATAAAATACTTTTTTCAAATATTTGATTTTCGAATTGGTTGAATATTTACTAAAGTCATCTATATATGTATCAATTATTGACCTTTGAATTCTTTGACATTTTTTAATATCACCAGACTTTAAATATTCACTGACAACAGCCGGCATTCCACCGAGAACAAAATACTTACGTACAAGATTTATAAGTTTTTGATGCAATGCAACATCAATTTTCTTTAGATTTTCAACAATAGAAATATATTCCTTCAAAACGGACTCACCAAGAGCATCCAAAAACTCTTCAAATCCGAGTGGATACATATAAAGATATTGCACCCTCCCAACAGGCATTTTAAATCCCTTCTTGTTTAATGCAAACTCCAATAACGAACCTGCCCCTATCACATGTAAATCCGGTATCTCTTCATAAAAATAGCGTAATGCCATTATTGCATCAGGACATTCCTGTATTTCATCAAAAAAAAGTAATGTTTTTCCAACTATAATTGTCTTTCCTGTTAGCAACACGATTTTTTCAATGATTTCTTTTGGATCCAAAGAAGAAAAAAGATTAATATATTCGGGATTCCTTTCAAAATTAATCACTATATAATTTGAGTATTCTTTTTCTCCCAATTCTTCTATAATAAAAGTCTTACCTACTTGTCTTGCACCTCTTATTAATAAGGGCATTCGCCTTGAATCATTCTTCCATTCCTTTAAGACTCTATAAATATTCCTTTTAATCATAATTACATATTTTGGACATTTTCCAAGGCAAAAGTAGTACTTTTTTGGACATAATCCAAGGTTAATTTTAAATATTTTTGGATAAAATCCAGGGTTATAAATAATTCAGCATAGAAAAAGCATCATTTGCAGGATTTATCAAATTATTTTAAAAAATTTATTTTTTTCTCCATCAACAATAAATGCAACCATTATCTATACCATCTTGTCTTACAAACATATTTGGCCGGAAATTTTTGTCTTCGGGCATTTTTGTTCTTTGAAAATAATT
>JAOZLR010000209.1 GCA_029934735.1 Bacteroidales bacterium | reverse complement strand
TTACCTTACCTTGATTTGCTGAGCCACCCCTTTCCCTGGGGTGGCTTAATTTTTTCCCTGTTTTTCTGTACCAAATACATTTTCAATTCGTTTCTACTTTATTATATCTTTGCACACAACAATAATTTGCAATTATAGTGAGGCTTAAAAAAATATATGTTCTTGTTTTAAAATCATACATAGGGCCTTTGCTACTGACCTTTTTTATTTCCCTGTTCGTTTTGCTTATGCAATTCCTGTGGAAGTATATTGATGATCTGGTAGGAAAAGGCCTTGAATGGCATGTTGTTCTAAAACTACTAATGTATGCCTCCTCAACATTTGTTCCGCTCGCTCTACCTCTTGCCATCCTGCTATCATCACTTATGACATTCGGTAACCTCGGCGAATATTATGAACTTGTAGCTATGAAAGCTGCCGGAATTTCCCTTCGGAAAATTATGAAACCTCTTATAGTACTTTCAATTCTTATAAGTCTTTTTGCCTTCTATTTTTCCAACAGCGTTTTGCCGATTGCTAATCTGAAATTCAAATCTCTTCTATACGATGTCAGAGAGCAGAAACTTGCACTCGATATTCCTGAAGGTGTTTTTTATAATAACCTTGACGGATTTGTTATCAGAATTGGAAAGAAGGAGGAGGATGGAAAGAGAGTCAAAAACATAATGATTTACGACCATAGAGATAAAAAAGGTAATATTAAACTGACTATTGCAGATTCGGGAAGAATGGAAATGACTCCAGATAAACTAAACCTGCTTTTTACCCTGTATCAGGGACATAACTATATTGAAAAAACTGATCAGCGCAACTATAAAGTTACAAGGCCATTTCAGCGTTCAAGTTTCAGAAAAGAAATTATCAAGTTCAGCCTTATGGATTTTAAAATGTCCCGTACAAATGAGGATTTATTTAAGAATAACTACTCTATGCTTAACCTGAAACAATTACGAAGTGCTGAAGATTCTTTGGTCAGAAAATATAACAATGAGCGGGAAAGAATTCCGAAAAGCCTTATTAATAATTTCTACTTTTATAACAAGATAGATTCTGCACAACAGGAACAATACAAATTAGACACTATCACTTCCTATGACATGCTTGCTGGTTATGAACCATTTAAAAAAGACGAGATAATTGAAAGGGCACTGGGAAAATGCAGAAACCAAAAGAATAACATCTATTATTATAAACAAAACCTTGAAAATAAAAGTAAACTGATTTACAAACATCAGGCTGAGTGGCACAGGAAATTCACATTATCGGTTGCCTGCTTTGTGCTCTTTTTTATTGGCGCACCTCTGGGTGCCATTATTAGAAAGGGAGGGCTTGGATTGCCGGTTGTTATTTCCATTCTGTTTTTTGTTTTGTTTCATATCATCTCAATTACAGGCGAAAAATCGGTAAAATCAGGTGTAATAGATGCCAATATCGGGATGTGGGTTGCACCTGTTGTGCTGTTACCTCTGGGTATCTTTCTTACTTACAAGGCTACAACTGACTCTCCGTTGCTCGATTCTGAATCATGGATTAAATTCGTTCACAAAATATTTAAAAAGAGAGTTAAATAATGAACATACTTTTCCTTTGCAATAAATCGCCCTATCCGCCCAAAGAAGGTGGCCCCATAGCAATGAATGTGAATATCGGGGGATTGATTAAGGCTGGTCATTCAGTAAAGGTTATTGCTCTTAATACAAATAAATATTTCATCGATCCTAAAGAGATTCCGGAAAAATACAAATCTGAAACTGACATTAAATTTGTTTATACTGATTTATCCATTAAACCGGTAGAAGCCTTGGCTAATCTTTTTTCCTCCAAATCCTATCATGTTGAGCGGTTTGTATCTGACAATGTGAACAAAAAACTCATTCAAATCCTTAAGGATAATAGTTTTGATATTGTCCAGCTTGAAATGCTTTATATGGCGCCATATATTGAAACCATTAAACAACATTCAAATGCCAGAGTTATACTAAGGGCGCATAATATTGAGCATCTCATCTGGGAAAGGATAACTTCCGTGACAAAGAATCCTCTTAAAAAATGGTACATTGGTAATCTGACAAAGAAACTAAAGAATTATGAGCTGTCAGTTATGGACAAATTCGATGGAATAGCAACAATTACAGCTAAAGATGCTGAGTTCTTCAGGGATGCAGGTTGCCGGATTCCATTAACTGATGTTCCATTTGGAATTGATGTTGCAAAGTATAAACCGCAATACTTTGAAGAAAAAGAGATTTCGCTGTTTCACCTTGGCTCAATGAACTGGATGCCTAACGAAGAAGGAGTCAGGTGGTTTCTTGATAAGGTATGGCCATTAATTCACAAAGAAAACCCAAAACTCAATTTTTATCTTGCCGGAAGGATGATGCCTGACTGGCTTACAAATCTTAAAATGAAAAATGTTGAAATTGTGGGTGAAGTGGATGATGCAACAGAGTTTATAAATAAAAAAGGAATTATGATTGTTCCTCTATTGTCTGGCAGCGGAATAAGAATTAAGATAATTGAAGGTATGGCTCTTGGCAAAACAATAATTTCGACAACTATTGGTGCTGAAGGAATTAACTATGAAGATGGTAAGGATATTCTTATTGCAAACACACCCGAAGAGTTTTCCAAAGTTGTTAAAAAATGTATTCAAGACAGGAATTATTGCTCAGCGATTGGCAGGAATGCACGAAAGCTAATTGAAAATGATCATAACATCTCAAAAATAATTGGCAAACTTGAAGGTTTTTATAAAACAATTTTAGAAAATTAACATATTTTTGACCCTTAATTAATACTTGTGCCCGATGAAGATATTTGTACTATTATCACGCTTCCCTTACCCCTTGGAAAAAGGTGATAAGTTACGGGCATACAACCAGATAAAGCAATTATCGAAAAATCACGAAATTCATCTTTGTGCTATTTCCGACATTAATGTTGACAAAAAATACCGTAATGCCCTTGATCCTTTTTGTAAATCGGTTACAATTATAAACATAAGGAAGCCCGGAATAGCTCTGAATATTCTGAAAGCGTACATAAATGGAAAACCTCTGCAAACCGGTTATTTTTATGACAGAAAGGCTCAACAAAAAATTGACATGTTAATCGAAAATATTAAACCAGATCATATTTTTTGCCAGTTAATAAGAGTATCAGAATATGTTAAAACAAAAAATATCCCCAAAACTCTGGATTATCAGGATGTGTTTTCTAAGGGTGTGGAACGCAGATCGCATACAGCTTCCTTCTACATGAAACCGATACTTAGACTTGAATACAAAAGACTACTGAAATATGAAAATGAAGTTTTCGACCTTTTTGATAATAAAACAATCATTTCAATACCTGACAGGGATTTGATACCCCATAATGATAAAGATAAGATTGCTGTTGTAATAAATGGTGTGGATACTGATTTTTTCAAACCAATGAAAATGAAAAAGGAGTATGATCTTGTATTTACAGGTAATATGGGCTATCCTCCCAATGTGAATGCTTCACTTTATCTTGTAAAGGAGATATTACCATTGGTTCGGAAACAAAAACCGGAAATAACTCTTACGCTTGCCGGGGCATCTCCTCATCCTGATGTTAAAGCACTTGAAAGTAAGAATGTTCACGTAACAGGATGGGTAGAGGATATCAGGGAGTTTTATGCCAAAGCAAGAATTTTTATTGCGCCAATGCAAATTGGCACGGGCCTGCAAAATAAATTGCTTGAGGCTATGGCAATGAAAATTCCATCAATCACATCCCCACTTGCCAACCAGGCATTGGAAGCTGAGCCGGGTAAAGAAATATTGGTAGGAAATTCGCCGGAAGAGTTTGCGGAATATATTATTAAACTACTTGATGATAAAAAACTCTCTGAAAAACTTGCAGATAACGGCTACAGCTTTGTCCAGAACAATTACAACTGGGAATCGGCAACAGGAAAATTGGAAAAAATAATTATCAATAAATAAAAATGAAATCTCTTGATACTATATTGATAATATTAGTTAGTATTTCATTTGCAGGATTTGTTTTCGGACTTGCCGGAAAAGCAATAGCAGTGAACAAAAAGTTAGTCAGGATAGGAGAAGTTAGCAGCACAATCACAGCCATCTCCCTGGTATTGATGTTCCTTTTTGCCATACTTTGGAAAGTTTTGACTTAAAGTAACCTCGTATATTTTTTTGCGTCATATTTATTAATAACAAAAAGGATATATTATGTCGTTAACACAACCAACACAAGACGAAAGAACAATAGCAATGCTTTGTCACATTACAGGTTTAATAAGTTTTATCGGGCCGCTAATTGTCTGGTTACTGAAAAGAGATGAATCTGAGTTTATTGATGCAAACGGTAAACAGGCATTGAATTTTCAGATTTCAATTTTTATCTACAGTATTGTCGCTTCCATGCTGATTGTTATACTAATTGGAATACCTTTGTTAATTGCTCTCGGACTATTCAGTCTGGTTATGATAATTCTGGCTTCCGTCAAAGCACTGAATGGCGAAGTGTTTGAGTATCCTTTGTCGATGAAAATATTGAAGTAGTAGTAGACCCGATTATAATAAGGACTAAATAATTATGAAGAAATCAGCTATTATTCTGATAGGATTATTTATTTGCTCTACAATACAAGCCCAGACTTATTTTGGACAACAAAATATTATTTCAGGAGGTGTTGAGGGTTCATGGTCTGCTTTTGCAGGAGATTTGGATGGTGATGGGGATATGGATGTCATTACGGGTTTCTACTGGGATGAAAATATTATTACATGGCATGAAAATATTGATGGTAATGGGAATTTCGGATCACAGCACATCATAGATTCATCTGCCGGACGAGTGGTTTCTTTGTTTACAATAGACATAGATAGTGATGGCGATTTAGATGTACTTTCCTGTGTCGGCTGTTATGGTAAAATTTTATGGTATGAAAATGTTGACGGAAACGGAAATTTATGGATAAAACAAATCATCTCTGCAAACCTGGACCAGGCAAGCTCTGTTTATGCTGCTGATATGGACGGTGACAATGATATTGATGTTCTTTCGACATCTACATACGATGACAAAGTAGCATGGTATGAGAACACTGACGGAAACGGTGATTTTGGAGAACAAATTATTATTTCAACATCTGCTGA
>JAOZLR010000208.1 GCA_029934735.1 Bacteroidales bacterium | reverse complement strand
TTAAGGAATATGACATCAGGACAACACTTGAGGAGATGTCGTATTTTATTGATTAGAAAAAGGTAAACACATTGTTTTAAAGTCGTTTGAGTAATATCCTTTCAGGTTTACTCATCCGCTTTTACTTATTTTTTCCAACATATCGCGGTTTGCAATCACAATTTCCTTTCCGTTAATACTTATCAGTCCTTCACCATTGAAGTCAGCAAGAATCCGCGAAACATTTTCGCGCGAATTGCCTGTCAGGTCGCCCAGTTCGTGACGTGTCAAAGGAAGTACAAAACTATTATTCCCGAATATCTCATCAGCAAAAAACAGCAGTGCTTCCGCCACTCTTCCCGGGCTTTGCTTTTGTAACTGATTTACACAGCGGTGAAAATGATTCAGTTCATTTTTGCAAAGGTCAACAATTATCTCATAGGAAAAATCGCTGTTGGTTGCCAAAAATCCCCTGAAAGTCTGTATATCAATAAAACAAACACTTGTCTCTGTCAAAGCAGTAGCAGAGTAGTGATTTATCTTATCTCCAAATGTTGTTGGTATCCCAAGATATGTAGGACCTTTGGCAATCTTCAATATCTGTTCACGCTCAGGCCCGGTTATGTGCACTTTTACAAGGCCGTCTCTTATATATATAATGTTAGATGATAAGGCATTTTGCTTGAATATCACATCACCTTTTGAAAAAATAACTTTAACACAATTATGTCCGAGCTTTTCAAGTTCATCATTACCAAGCTTTCCGGCAGCCAAAGACCTTTTACTGCAAAACTTACAAATATCAGGTTCCATATCTCTTCAAATTTATTTTCTAAACAATAGTACAAAAGTACAACTCTTAAATTTAGATTGTGATATAAATCACATTTATTATTACCAAGCCTCACATCAAAAAATTTGGCAAATGATTCTGCCGCTTATACTTTTGCATTGTTAATTAAATAACAATATAAATTTAAATATAGGAGAAAAATAAAATGGCAAACAAAAAATTAACAATCGCACTATTCTCCGGCAGTGTTGATAAGCTGACAGCAGCCGGAGTAATCCTTGGCGGAGCTGCTGCCGAGGATATGGACGTAGAGATTTTCGTACTTCTGCAGGCTGCATTTGCATTTAAAAAGGAAAATGCGATGACAAACGACAGGGTAGCGGAAATTACGGACAAGAAAGACGACTTCCTTGCTTCGCTTAAGAGGCTTAATACTCCTCACTGGACAGAAGCATTCAAAACTGCTAAAGAGATGACAAACGTTAATATCCACATTTGCGGATTTGCAGGAAAAGTCTGGCATGGTGAAAAACTTGACGACTTCATTGACCTTGCAGACGATATTTGCGGTATTGGAGAATACATGACAGCCGCTGAGGAATCCGACATTAACCTGTTCATATAGAATAGATTTACTAAATTAATAACGATATTTATAAATTAAAAAACAAAGAAATTATGTCAACAGAAGAATTAGCAACAATGAAAGCCGACAAAACGGTAGATGCTCGCGGCACATCCTGCCCGGGACCGTTATTGGCAGCAAAAAAAGCAATCGGGGAAATTCAGAAAGGTCAGGTTATGGAAGTTCTTTCGGCAGACGAAGGAACCAGACGAGATATTCCAAAATGGTGCAAGAAAAAGGGATTCGAATATCTCGGAACTGTGGAAGAATCAGGATTCTTTAAAATCTTTTTAAGAAAGTAAAAATGGAAGGTGGAAAAGTAAATAATAGCCCGAAGATTCTGGTTTTTTCAACGGAAAAGATATCAGACCCGGCTATTGATATGGCGGGCTTGTTAAAACTACATTATCCGCCAACCGTTTACACCATCCCCGTCCCATGTTCAAGTGCAGTAAAACCAAAATGGATATTACATGCACTTGAGCAGGGTTTCGACGGAGTATTCATAGCTGCAGACGGAACCGACTGCCCTTATGGTGAATCATGTACTGATAAAACTGGAGAGTTGATGCGTGTTACTCAAGAAATGTTGAAAGACAAAGGAATGGATCCGGCCCGTCTGAAAATGGCAGCTATTTGCTCAGTTTGTAGTGAGCCTTTTGTAAAACATGTGAAAAGTTTTACAGAATATTTAAGTAAATCATCAAATTAATGAATATGCAGGAACAAATGAAAACACTGGAATATGATGTCCTTGTGGTTGGGGGAGGTATTGCTGGTGGCGAATCAGCTTTGAACCTTGCTAATATTGGCTATAAAGTTTTACTGGTTGAAAAAGAATTATCTATTGGTGGAAAAATGATTTTGTTAAGTAAGGTGTTTCCTACGCTTGACTGCGCTGCTTGTATTACCACTCCAAAAGTATCGGAAATTGCCAGACACCCTAATATCACAGTTTTTACCGGTGCAGAACCGCTTAAAATAACCAAAAAGGGAGAACACAACTTTGAAGCAATCGTTTTGCAAAAACCGCGCTATGTTGATGTTGACGCCTGTACAGGTTGCCAGTTGTGCGAAGAGGCTTGTCCGGTAAGTGTTACCGATGAATATCAGTATGGCTTGGTAGGACGAAAGGCAGCCTATATCCCTTTTAGTATTGCCAGTCCGCGTGCTGCAGCTATTGATATTGAAAATTGTATTTTATGTGGCGCCTGCGAACGGGCATGCCCTCCTGATTGTATTGATTTTACGCAAACAGAAGAAAAGATTTTGGTAAACATTAAATCAGTAATTTTAGCTACTGGTTTTGATTTGTTTGACCCATTAAAAATTCCTAGGTACAATTACGACTCAGCAAAAAATGTAATTACTTCCATGCAAATGGAGCGTGAGTTGGCCCCTACCCGCCCTTTTAATACTGTTTTAAGGCCGGGTGATGGCAAAATGCCTGACAATATTGCCTATGTGTTGTGTACAGGTTCGCGTGATAAATCGGTGGGCAATCCTATTTGCTCGCAAATTTGCTGCATGTATTCTATCAAACAAGCCCAATTACTTATGGGAGCTTTGCCTATGGCTGATGTTACTATTTATTACCTGCATATCAGGGCATTTGGAAAAGGGTTTAATGAGTTTTATGCCCAAGCACAGGATATGGGAGTAGAATTTATGAAAGGAAAAGTTGGTAAAATCACAGAAAAAGAAAATGGCAACCTGATATTGCGTTATGAAGATATTGAAGCAGGAACTGTGAAAGAAGCTGAACACGACATGGTAGTACTTTCGGTTGGCGTGTTGCCGCATCAGGGTATTTCCGATGTTTTTGAGCACGAAGAGCTTGAATTGGATCCTTTCCATTTTGTTAATCAAGCGGATATTTTGGCGAGTCCTGCAAAAACAAGTATCGATGGTGTATTTGTGGCCGGAACCGCTTCCGGGCCTATGGATATTCCTGATTCTATTTTGTCAGGAGGCGCTGCCTCTGCTGAAACAACAAGTTATTTAAGGAGGGCATCGTTATGAAAAAGAAAATAGGCGTATATGTATGTCATTGTGGGGGAAACATTTCCGACTATGTAGATGTGGAAAAAGTTCGTCAGGCTGTTGAAACTGAAGAGGGTGTTTTTCTATCCAAAACCACGATGTTTGCTTGTGCTGATTCCAACCAGAAGGAAATGGTTGAAGATATTAAAAAGGAGGAACTTGATGGCGTTGTTGTAGCTTCATGTTCACCTAAATTGCATCTTTTAACTTTTCGGGCCGTTACGGAAAGAGCGGGACTGAATAAATACAACTATGTCCATGCCAATATTCGTGAACAGGTTTCCTGGGCGCATTCTGATAATAAAGTGGGGGCTACTGAAAAAGCCATTCAAATTGTTAAAGCAGCCATTGCCAAAGTGCGGTATGCAGAATCCCTTGAGCCAATAAAGGTTGAATCTACCAAAGCTGTTGCTGTAATTGGTGCCGGTGTGGCAGGTATGCGTGCTGCCATTGAACTGGCCGAAGCGGGTTCAGAGGTGTTTTTGATTGAAAAAGAGTTTTTCGTGGGCGGACGTGTAGCCCAGTGGGACGACATCTGCCTTACCGACGAAACAGGAAAAGAACTGGTTACACGTCTTTATGACGAAGTAATGAAACATAAACATGTGACCCTTTTTACAGGTGCTGAAGTTGTGGAAAATTCAGGTAGTGTTGGAAATTTTAATTTGAAAGTAAAAATTACACCTCGCCATTTTAAACTACATTGCAATGAGGGAGAATTGCAAAAAGCCATTGATGTATGTCCCGTGGAAGTACCCGATGAATTTAACTTTAACATAACCAAACGTAAAGCTATTTTTCACAATTATCCGAGTGAATACCCGCAATTGCCGGCTATCGACATGAAAAGCTGCACCCGCTGTGGTGAATGCGAAAAAGTGTGTAAAAACATCGATTTTAGCCAGAAAACAGAAAACCTTAATATTAAAGTCGGTTCTATATTATTGGCTACAGGCTTTGACCCTTATGAACCTAAAAAGGGGGAATTTGGATATGGGGAAATCGACAATGTTGTTACTTTCCCTCAATTCAAAAGGATTGTACATTATTGTGATAATGAGCTAACCTATAAAGGTAAAGAGATAAAAAATATTGCTTACATCTATTGTGTGGGTAGCAGACAGGTTGACGGCGAAAACAAATATTGTTCACGTTATTGTTGCACTGCAAATATACACACAGCCATCACCGTAAAGAAAAAATACAAGAAAATTCATAACTTCCATTTTAACAGGGGCATAAGAACCTATGGCAAAGCGGAAATCTGGTATGATGAATCTTCCCAACTGGGTGATATTTATCTTCAGTCCTTTGAAAATGATCCACCGGTTATCCAAAAGATAGGGGATCAGACTATTGTAAAAATCAAGGATATCCTTACTAAAGACAAAGAATTGGAGGTGGTGGCTGATTTGGTGGTTCTCGTTACGGGTATGATGCCGCGCAAGGATAATTCCATTGGGAATTTATTGAAGGTACCTAAAGGCAGGGATAAATTTTTCAATGAAATTCATATGAAACTGCGTCCGGTTGAGACGGTTATTGATGGAGTAACCATTGCAGGAGCCAGCCAGGGTCCTAAAAATATTATGGAATCAATGAACTCTGCCTTAGCAGCAGCCACCAAATCGTTCTCGCTGGTCAATGCTGGTGAACTTGAACTGGAACCTACCATTGCCACGGTTGACGAAGAAACTTGTGAATGGTGCGGCAAA
>JAOZLR010000207.1 GCA_029934735.1 Bacteroidales bacterium | reverse complement strand
CGTCCGGATACCGATAACAAAATGGACCCTAAACAATATTATGCAGCTATTAACTCTGAACCGTTGGTATTTATCGATTTCTATGCCCCCTGGTGCGGCCCATGTCGTACAATGATGCCAATGATTGATAGCCTGAAAGTAATGTATCATAAAGATATCAGCATTATTAAAGTTAATGTCGATGCAAGTAAGAAGCTGGTAAAGGAGTTAAAGATAGGGGGTGTACCATATTTGGTTTTGTTTGACAATGGTAAAATGGTATTCTCAAAAAACGGGCCCATTACAAGAAACAAACTGACCGGGGTATTTGATTCAAATATTGAGAAACAGGGTAAATCACTCGCTGAACTGAAAAAGGATTAAGTTTTTTACCAGATATGTCAGGTTTGGTTTTTCTACCGACTGATTGTATAAATCAATAAGAAATAATTAAAATATTAAATGATGAAAAAGAAACTATTTAAAATTGCATCCATTACAGCTCTTGCAGGGCTCATAATCGGAGGAGGCGCTATGCTTTATATGTTCAACATGCCCCACAGGGATATTCAATCGGCAAAAGTCGATTATGCTTTAACAAGTACACAGATTGTTTCAGAATACCTTTCAGATAAGGACGCAGCAAATGAAAAATACCTTGCTGCGGATGGCGATTCAAAAATACTTGAAGTAACAGGCATTGTAAGTAAAATTTCAGAAGACTTCAACAATCAGAAAGTGGTTTTACTGAAAGGGAATAATGACAAAGCAGGTGTTAATGCAGTATTTACTGCTGAAACGAATACAAATGCCTCCAATCTAAAAGTAGGCGAAACAATTACCGTTAAAGGAGTCATTCGTTCAGGAGCATCCTATGATGATGACCTGGAATTATATGAAAATGTTATTCTTGAGAAATCAGATATTGTTCAAAATTAATAATCATTTATAAATAAATTAAAATTTAAAATCATGAAAAAAGTAAGTATTTTATTAAGCAGTTTGTTAATGCTATTAACGATTTCTGCATACGGGCAGACAAATGATAAGTTAGTTAGCTCAAAAACACACATGAAGTTTTATTCTCACACTGCAGTCGAAGACATTGAAGCAAATAACTATGCTTCAGTTAGTACAATAAACACAGAAACCGGTGAGGTGGTATTTTCAGTTCCTATGCAAAGTTTTGAGTTTGAAAAGTCCCAAATGCAAAAGCATTATAACAGCGATAAATTTTTAGATACCAAGGAGTATCCAAAAGCAAAATTGAAAGGCAAGATAACAAAGCTTTCCGATGTTGACTTTACAAAAGATGGAAAGTATTCAGTGCTTGTGGAAGGTGAATTAACCATTAAAGAAAAAACGAATACCATTACTGAAAAGGGTACAATTGACGTTAAGGGTAACACTATAAATGTGCAGAGTAAATTCAATATAAACCTGGCAGATTACGGTATTACTTTTGCAAAAGGAAAACCATCCACTAACATTGCAAAAGAAGTGGAAGTTACTGTTCATTCTGAATATAGTGCTGAATAGTCTAATTAGTTTGTCTATAAAGTCCAACTTCTGCGTTGTTGCTCTAAATCTAAATCCTCATCCCGATTTTCGGGACTGCGGGTTATATTTATCGCACGCCTTGAATTTGAACTTTCTAGTTCAAACTCTCGACTTTATGGACGGACACTAAATTAGCTTAGGTTTAAGGGTGTCTTTTCCGGGCGCCTTTTTTTCAATTAGCAGATCGAAATTAAAAAGTAAGTTAACCCTGATATACAAAAGAGAGAATTATGAGAAAAGTAAAAACATATTTAATCATTCTTATATCTACTTTGGTTTCAACTGCTTTTATTTATCCGGGTGGATCTTATGTCGCAACCGAAAGGAATATGCTTTTTAAAATAGACAGAAGCAGGGATCCTGATGTGATTATGTATGATGTTAACTTAAACAGTATGGGAGAGCTGGATAAATCCAATCCTATTAATATTTACTGGATAAAAAATACGGAAAAAGGAATTATTAAACCTTTAACCGGTATCCAGAAGAAATTTGGTTATGGCCTGAAATTCATAAGTATTAACGAAAATATGGCTGATTTTCAATTTGTATCGTATTTTGACCGGGTATTCAAATTGAGAAGAACCGACAATAATCAATTTAAAGTGTTTACGGTTTCTCATAATAAAAAGGTTGAAGTCCAACGACTATATGTTCAGTTTGAAGATAAATCATCCTGGATTCCAAACATTCTAAATATTGAGTTATACGGAATTGATACCGATAACGGGAATCCTGTTCATGAGTCCATAGCACCATAAAATATAATAAATTAGCGATTAACAGAAAGCAAATTGGGAAACAAGAAAAAATAAAATTTATTAATGAGTCCGTTCATGAAATCAAGTGTTTGGTTCAGAAAGTTCGGATTCTAGGCTTGTGAAGTCCTAAAATTGTGAGTTTACGTCTGTAAATGACCATTTTTAGGACAAGCGTAATCCCGAAGTTTCGGGAGACTTTATGGACAAACACTAAATTAATTATGCTAGTCAATCAAATCATAATACTTATCACCGGAGCTTTAGTTGCTATCCTGGGTGCCTTGCCTTTTGGCCTGGTAAACCTTACTGTTCTTGATATGTCCATGAAGAGGGGAAACAGATATGCGCTCAGTATTGCTCATGGTGCTGCCCTTGTTGAGGTGTTTTATGGATTAATTGCCATTTTTGCCGGAAGTTTAGTAAAAAATTATATCGATGGTAATGTAATTATTAATTATTTTATCATTCTGGTACTGGTTATTTCAGGTTTGTTTTTTCTGGTTAAAAAACAAAAATCCAATTCATCAGGTGAGACAGGATACCTCGGATTTTTAAAAGGTGCATTTCTGAATCTCATTAGCATACAGGTATTTCTATTCTGGTTAATTGCTTTAGCCTACCTTTCTTCAAAACAATTGATACAATATGATATCTTATCAGTATTAGTATTCCTTGCAGGCATATGGATTGGTAAAATGACTGTATTACTTCTTTATATGCTCCTTAGCAAAAAGATTGTCTCTCATTCACAAATCCTTTCAAAAAACATTAACAGGATTATTGGATTTATCTTATTTGGGGTAGCTGTTTTTCAAACTATTAATATGTAATCATGCGAAAACCGAAAGAAATTCCTCAAGTTTTAATCAATCAATACGGCATATTGTCCATTGCGGACTTCCGTAAAATGGATACTTTGGCTATTGAAAAATATGCCCTTCCCATTGAACTTATGATGGAAAATGCTGGTTTGCAGCTTGCACGCCTTACATCCTGGTTATTACCTGATAAAGACAAGAAAATACTTATTGGCATTGGCAGAGGCAATAACGGCGGAGGTGGCCTTGTTGCAGCCCGAAGGTTAGCTGGCTGGGGTTACAATGTTTATCTGGATATTCCGGACAAGCAATTGAAACCTCTACCCACTGTACAATTGGAAAGGGCATTTGCCTTTGGGGTGTCTCATGAAATAATAGAAAATCCTGATGTTTTTATCGATGCTTATCTCGGATTTTCACAAAGGCTACCACTTTCCCCGGAATACAAACAGGCTTTAGACAAAGCCAATAGTTTTAATTGTTTAAAAATTTCTCTTGACCTGCCTATCGGCTTTGATAGGCATAATGGTTCATCAGCATTTATTCCAGACATAATTCTTACTCTCGCCGCTATGAAAAAAGAGCTATTAAAACAAGCCGATAATGCATCAATCTATCTGGCGGACATAGGAATACCCTCAAATATTTATACAGAATTTGGACTTAGGCAACCTGACTTTTCACATTCAGGAATTATCAAATTATTGAAATCCAAATAAAGAAAATTATGAATCAAAAACATTATATTCCTAACATCCCTGAATCAGATAAGAAAAGAGTAGTAATTGTTGGAGGTGGTTTTGCAGGTCTTAAGCTTTTACGGAAATTAACCGGCAAAGGCTTTCAGATTGTGATGATCGATAAAAACAATTTTCATCAGTTTCAACCCTTGCTTTATCAGGTAGCAACGGCAGGCCTGGAGCCCAGCGCAATTTCATTTCCGGTAAGGAAGATCCTTCAGGAAGAAAAAAATGTTCATTTCCGTATCGCTGAAATAATTGAAATACATGCTGATAAAGAGGAAATATCGACAAGTATTGGTTATTTGAAATATGATTATCTTGTACTGGCAATTGGGGCAAATACCAACTTTTTCGGCCAGAAAAACATTGAGAAACATGCACTTTCCATGAAAACAGCTGCTGATGCTATTTTAATCCGTAATACAATCCTTGAAAACTTTGAACTAGCATTGCTTGAAACAGATCAGGAGAAAATCAGTGAATACCTGAATATCGTTTTGGTTGGTGGCGGCCCAACAGGTGTAGAATTAGCAGGTGCCCTTGCTGAAATGAAAAAATTTATTTTCCCAAAAGATTATCCTGAACTGGATTTGTCAAATATGAGGATCGTACTTTACGAAGCCTCTCCGGGCTTATTGGCCGCAATGTCATCCCAGTCATCACATAAAGCAATGGAATACCTAAAAAAAACTTGGTGTTGAAGTTCACACCAATACAAGAGTGCTGGATTATGATGGTTCATGTATGAGGCTATCTGATGGAAGCGTCGTTTCCTCAAAAACTGTAATTTGGGCTGCAGGTGTCAGGGCCAACCCGGTAGCCGGGCTTACTACTGAAGCTTTTGGCAGGGGTAGCCGCATTTATGTTGACCGGTTTAACAGGGTTTTGAATTATAAAAATATTTTTGCCCTTGGCGATTTGAGTCTTATGGAAACCCCAAAATACCCGAACGGGCATCCTCAGGTTGTACAGGCAGCCATTCAACAGGCTCAACTCCTGGCAAATAACCTGATTAAACTAAAAACAGGATTAGCACCAAAAGAATTTGAATATAAAGATAAAGGGGCCCTCGCCACCATCGGACGTAACCTGGCTGTTGCAGACCTCCCAATTGGCAAACTTAAAGGTTTTGCAGCCTGGGTATTATGGTCAATAATACATCTTTTTACCATTGTAGGTGTTAAAAACCGCCTTTCAGTCTTTCTGAACTGGTCATGGAGCTATTTCTCCTACGATCAGTCATTGCGATTATTGATCAAACCAAAAATGCCATTGGTTTATCCGGATAAAGAAAATGAGCTTA
>JAOZLR010000206.1 GCA_029934735.1 Bacteroidales bacterium | reverse complement strand
TCCTGACTGCTTGTGGCACTCCCGAATTTAAACAACCCGAGAATGTTACGGCAGTTCTTGAGCTTGCGGGGGATAATAGAGCTGAGCTTGAAAAGGTAATCCAGCATTATAAAGACAATGGTGAAGTTATAAAGGAAGAGGCTGCATATTTCCTGATTGGAAATATGGAAGGCCATAGTTACATCAAGTATTTGCTTGTCGATACAGCTGGAAAAGAAGTTGATTTTGATGTTTTGAAATATCCTGATTATAAGCATATGGTAGCAGGTTGGGATTCTGTTGAGTCGAAAATAGGGGATATACATAATAAAGTAGATACTATAATTAAGGATTATAGTGTAATAACAGCCGACTACCTGATTGAAAACATTGATCTTGCTTTTGAAGCCTGGGATAACAACCCCTGGTCGAAAAGATTAAGTTTCGATCAGTTTTGTGAGTATGTATTGCCATACCGGGGTAGTAGTGAGCCTCTTGATGACTGGAGAGCTTATTTTGTCAATCAATTTAGTTGGGTGAAGGATTCGTTGACCGATCCTACTGACCCTTTGGAGGCTGCTACCATTATCAATAATTCCATAAAATCATGGTTTAGGTTCGATCCTATCTATTACCGTCATCCAACAGACCAGGGAATTGTGGAGATGCTTGAGAGCAAAGCCGGCCGGTGTGAAGATATGACTAATTTGGCAATCTTTGCTATGCGGGCAAATGGCGTTCCGGTTATGAGCGATTTCACACCTTATTGGGCAAATTCAGGAAACAATCATGCCTGGAATGCTACATTAAATAAAAAGGACAGTGTAATAATATTTATGGGTGGAGAGTCTAATCCGGGAGAATATAAATTGGGCGGGAAGCTTGCCAAAGTTTACAGAAAGACGTTTGCCGTACAACAAAGCAGCCTCGCCGAGAGAAAGGATAAATGGGAAAAAGCCCCTCCATATCTTAAGAATAGTAATATAAAAGATGTAACATCTGATTATGTTCAGGTTAAAAGAGTGAAGATAAAGCTTAATGAAGAGCTTCCCGACAGTACAAAATATGCTTATATTTGCGTATTTAACTCGGGAGAGTGGAAAGCAATTGATTTTGGAAGGGTTTATAGTCAAAAGGTTTCATTTCGTGAAGTCGGAATTGGAGTAGCTTACATTCCTGCCTTTTACTATGACGGCTCTATTATTCCTGCCGGTGATGCCTTTGTTCTTTCTGATTCAGGGAAAGTTGAATACAAAAGACCTGATTTAGAAAAGATGGTTACTCTGAAATTGGTTTCCACAACCAGAAAAGTAACAAAAGATGCAACTGATACCTTCGAGGAAGCATTTTTTGAAAATGGACAAAGTTATACTTTATATTATTGGAATAATAAATGGGTTGAGGCTGGTAAAGAAAAAGCAGGTAATGGGCCAATAGTTTTTAATAGTGCTCCAACAGGTGCAATCTACTGGCTTGTTGCAGATAATTCCAGAAGAGAGGAGCGTATATTTACAATTGATGAAAATGGCAAGCAGGTTTGGTGGTAATTTACATCTGTTTTCGTGAAAATATGAGCTTTTTTATTTTTTACAACTTAATATTTTCTTCTAAAGAATGATTATAAATAGCAATATAGGGAAAATAAAAATATTGTCCAAATTTGCTCATTATTAAATGTTTTTATCACCGTTAACTTATTTTTTTATACCGATTACTGATTAATGGTTGATTTTTCTAAAAAATCTTTTATTTTTGTTGAAATATTTTTAGTAAAAACTTCCTTGCATATATTTAAAAAAGGTGTAACTTGTGCCACTTTTAGAGCAATGGTTGGATATGATTGAAATATAGATTACTTATCAGGTTTTGAATTGGTAAACTGTAATTTCGTTTTTTAGATTTTTGTTAGGAATGTAATTTGTTGATTGAGAGTATTTTGATTTTTAAATAGGTTCAATTTATTATATGTTAATCAAATAAAATTAATATGAAAAAAAGAATTTTACCTTATGGCTTTGTTACTTTGCTGATTGCAGGATTTACAGCATTCTTCTTTATTTCAGCTACTGAAAATGAGGTTACTGGTACTGGTAATGATGCTATTGGAGGCAATAGTATCATCAAAGCAAAGGAATATCTTGCAAAAATCAGGAATAATCAAATCACTGGAGTTCTTGATCCGAGAGATGAATTAAAAGTGAGAGCGCAAATTAAAGAGAGGGCAGCTCTTAAGTCGTCAGTCGGGAACGATTTGGATTGGATTGAAATGGGGCCTAATAATATTGGGGGAAGAACCAGAGCGGTGCTTTTTGATAATCGTGATCCGAATTCCAATACAATTTATGCTGCCGGTGTTACAGGTGGCATTTTCAAAACGGTAAATTTTGGTGCAACCTGGCATAAAGTTAATATCTCAGCCGGCAATCTTTACGTCTCCTGTATGATACAGACTGATGATGGAACAATATATGTCGGAACAGGTGAAGGATTTAATACTAATAATTATACCGCTCTCGGTGAAATGGGATATAATGGTGGATTTATTGGTACCGGAATTTATAAGTCAGATTCCGATGACAATTTTTCACTCGTTTCAGGAACCGAGCCGCAGGCAAACAATGATACTATAGATTGGGCTTATGTAAATGAAATTGCACTTGGCTCTGATGGTAAATTTTGGGCTGCAACAAATACAGGCCTAAAAGTCAGGACAGGCAATGGCTGGGTAACAGCTTCTTATACCGACACAACCGGTGCTGTTATTGATCTTACTGGCCAGGCATTTGATGTTAAGGTCAGTGAAACGACTGTTATTGTCGCTGTTGACGGAAAAGGATATGTGTCGTCAGGTAGCCCGGATGGTTTTGTGGGATTTTCTTATGGCCTTGAGGGTCAGCTTCCAGATGAAGGAGTTGGAAGGATAGAATTTGCAATAGCTCCATCAGACGATAATATTATTTATGCTCTTGCAGCATCTGCTTCAGACAAAAGTCTTGAAAATATTTATATGTCAGAGGACGCTGGTGAGAGCTGGGAAGTTGTAGGCCCTGGTGGTTCGGAGTACTTAAATGTATTGGGAAGCACAGTTACTTATGTTGATGCAAATAATTCAACTATGGAAGAAACATATTATCAGGGTGATTTTGATAATACAATAGTTGTTTTTCCAAATAATCCTTATAAAATTCTTGCAGGTGGTGTTGATATGTGGGTTGGTTATAGGGCAAATGGTTCAGGATATTTTCATTGGACAAAAAAATCACAAGGAACAGAGATAGATATTTTTAGTAATTTATATGTTCATAACGACCATCATGCATATGCTTTTAGACCGGATAATCCAAATCAAGTGGCTATTGGCTCTGACGGTGGAGTCTTCTTATGCAATATATCCGGCGATGATTTTGCATTTCAGAATATGAACAAGCAATATAATGTTACTCAGTTTTATTCTGTTGGTATTACAAGCCAGACAAATGTTGTGGCTGGTGGTACTCAGGATAACGGCTCCATCCTGATTGATGGTAATACAAGTACGCCAAACAGGGGGATAGCTTTATGGAATATGGGTGATTTTGCAATGCCTGATGGCGGTGATGGCGGATATGCTGCAATCTCCAACATATGGTCTAAAATGACTGGTGTTGGGGAAACTCCTCCGGCAATTTTTTATTCAAAAGCTCCTTTGCCAAATAATGCTTTTAAAGCACAATTCAGAAGGTCGGAAACAATGGGCTTTGATTATGCCAGTATGTATTTAGATACTGATATCAGCAGCGAAAACTTCCTTACTCCTGTTGTGTTATGGGAGTGTTATAATAATGAAAACAGCAGAGACTCAGTTAATTTTATAGCTTTTCAGGATTATGAGGCTGATGATAAGGTGATTATTAGAAGTAGTAATTCAAAATGTCCTTTTGATTATACACTTTCTAATGCGATGAATCAAGGCGACACTTTAAGAGTTAAAGATATTATTTCAACAAAGTTATTCATTGCTGCTACCGATAAGATATGGATGACAGTTCAAGGGTTACAGTTCAATGTTGATCCTGAGTGGTTTTTGATTTCGGATGTTGATCATTACGGAGTTGTAGGTGATCCTCAGTGTCTGGCATATTCAGCTGATGCTAACTATGCCTGGGTCGGAACACAACAAGGTGAATTGTATCGCATTTCAAATATTGCCTATGCATATAACTATGATCTGGCAGATGTAAGGAGTAGTAGCTGTATAATTGCTACAGATACAATTGCGTTTAATGAAGGTAATGCTCAGGTTATTACTTCAATATCTGTTGACCCTCTTGATGCCAATAAAGTTATGGTTACTTTGGGTAATTATGGAAATAACAACTATGTCTTTTACACTGAAAATGCTTTGAGTGATAGTCCTGATTTTACCTCAGTACAGGGAGACCTTCCTCAAATGCCGATATATTCTTCAGTCCTTGAGATGCATCCTGATGATGTTGCTGTTATTGGAACAGAAAAAGGTATCTGGGTTTCTGATAATGTTGCTTCAGGTGAATGGTATCAGGCTTATAACGAAATGAATGAAGTTCCTGTATTTGCACTTAAGCAGCAATATCTGTTTAAAAAGACTTTTACAATTACTACCATTGATCCGGCATCAGGACAAGAAAGCTGGGAGATATATCCCGGAATAGAAAATTCTGGTATGATATACGCTGCAACATACGGTAGAGGAATTTTCAGATGTGAAACATTTGGTGAAGTAGGTTATGATGATCACACTATTGAGAGCAAAACTCTTTCTCAAATATCAATATATCCTAATCCGGTTGTTACATCCGCTACTGTAGCCTTCGACCTTGATAGAAACTCAAATGTTGAGTTGAGTGTTTATGATATTCAGGGTAGGGTTGTTAAATCGGCTTCACGTGATAATCTTCAATCAGGACATCAGACACTTAACATTGATGTAAATGACCTGAATAAAGGAACTTATATTGTCAGGCTTGTTGCAGGAAGTAAAACTGCAACTTCAAAATTTGTTATAATTAAGTAATATTAAAATCAATTGCAAAAATATATCAAGATGAAAAAATTACTTTATACATTTTTAATTACAATTTTATCGGTTAGTCTTTTTGCTCAAACTAAGATTAGTCCTCCGGTATTGGTTGCTCCCGAAGATAATGAATTAAATCAGATGCCTGATGTTCTACT
>JAOZLR010000205.1:3132-5177 GCA_029934735.1 Bacteroidales bacterium | reverse complement strand
AAAAAATCAAGATTCATATTATGGAGTCTTATCGTTGAGTAAACGAAACGTTGGCATAATATTTCGATGTGGTCTCGATAAGTCAATCCGCGCTTGACTTGTTTGAACACAGCATTTTCCCGTTGCACTCGGCCGAAAGAATTAACTGAAAAAGCCGTATTTATCACGATTCCAACTTCTCAGCCAGCTCCATCCATCGCATTGTCTTCTGATCAACAAGTGAGATTATTTCGGCAATACGGGAGGACATTTCCCTAAGCTCTTCATAATCTGTTATTCCCACACCTATGGCAGACTCAAGTTCAGACTTCTCATTTTCCAAAATTTCTATTTCACTTTCCAAAAACTCATATTCTTTCTGTTCATTATAAGACAGCTTATTACTAATCTGCTTAGGCTTTCTCCTATTCTCATTTTTGATTAGTTCCTTTTCAGTAGCTTTTTGTCTATTCTTTTGCCTCTTTTCCTCTTCCAGCTTATCCTTATACTGAGTATAGGAGCCATAGAAATCCTTCACCTTACCCTCCCCCTCAAAAATGAAAAGATGGTCAGAAAGTTTATCAAGAAAATAACGATCGTGAGAAACTAGAATTAAGCAGCCTTTGTAATTCAACAGAAACTCTTCCAGCTTATTCAGGGTCAAAAGGTCAAGGTCATTTGTTGGCTCATCAAGGATCAAAAAGTTGGGATTCTTTATCAGGACAGTAAGCAGATAAAACCGGCGCTTCTCACCACCACTGAGATTCGACACCATAGTATACTGCATATCAGGAGTGAACATAAAATAATTAAGAAACTGTGATGCGGAAAGTTTTGAGCCATTGCCCAATTCTATAACCTCTGCAATATCTTTCAATGCATCTATCACCCTTTTATCCTCTTCAATCTTAATCCCTTCCTGAGAATAATACCCGAATGCGATTGTTTGTCCTTTATCAACTTTACCTCCATCCGGTCGCTCTTTGCCAGTAATAATATTCAAAAAGCTGGATTTCCCGACTCCGTTTTTCCCGATTATACCAATTCTCTCGCCTTTCTTAAACACATAACTAAAATCCTCAACGATCTTAATATTATCATAACTCTTTTTAATAGATTCTAATTCCAGTATTTTTCCCCCAACCCTTGACATTTTCACATTCAGCTTCAACTCCTGCTGAATCTTTTTGCCTGTTGCTCTTTCTTTTGTTTCATAGAAAGAGTCGATCCTTGCTTTCGACTTTGTTGTTCGGGCTTGCGGCATTCGGCGCATCCACTCCAACTCTTTCTTCATCAACTGTCTTGCTTTGTCAATTTCTGTCTTTTCCACCTCCTCACGTTCGAACTTTTTTCGCAGAAAATATTCATAATTTCCTTTGTGATAAAACAGTTTCCCATCGCTCATCTCAAGAATCAGATTACAGACACGATCAAGAAAATAACGATCGTGAGTAACCATTAATAGTGTTACGGATGCCTGCTGCAAAAACCTCTCAAGCCACTCAATCATTTCAATATCAAGATGGTTAGTCGGCTCATCAAGCAGCAGGATATCAGAATTATCAAGTAAAACGAGTGCCAGTGCCAGTCTTTTACGCTGCCCTCCTGACAGTGTTCCGACATTCTGCTCCAGGTCGGTTATATTAAAACGTGATAACAGTTCTTTCAACCTTCTTTCGTAATCCCAGGCATCAGCTATGTCCATCTTTTCCGATGCAATTTCAAAAGCTTTATGCGTAATCTCGTTATAATCTACCGTTTGTGTTTCAAGAGCAAGTTCATACTCTTTAATAATGGCTAGCACATCCGAATTCCCTTCCCGAATCAGTTCATTGATTGAAAGCGTGTCATCTAATATGGGTTCCTGTTGTAAAAGCCCAATTCTAATCCCATCGCGAACAATCACACTTCCAGAATCAGAAACATCTTTAGCTGCCAATATCTTTAAAAGGCTTGATTTCCCAGTTCCGTTATTAGCAATAAGAGCAATCTTATCCCCTTTATCCAGCCCAAAACTTATATTATCAAAAAGCACTTTCTGGCCATAGTGCTTCGATAGATTTTCT
>JAOZLR010000205.1:0-3032 GCA_029934735.1 Bacteroidales bacterium | reverse complement strand
CTCATCCGGATACTCTTTGGAGTCATTTCTGCATATTCATCACCATTGATATGCTCAAGAACTTCCTCAAGAGAAAAGTTGACCTTAGGGGCAATTTTAGATGCGTCATCAGAACCCGAAGCCCTCATATTCGACATTTTCTTTCCTTTCGTGATATTCACTTCCAAATCCTTATCCCTTGTGTACTCTCCTATAACCTGACCTTTATAAACCTGCTCGCCTGGGTCAATGAAATAACGTCCCCTATCCTGCAGTCTGTCAAGCGCATAAGCAAGTGCCTGACCTGTTTCGGAAGAGACGATGGAACCACGCTTACGTGTCGGGATATCATTTTTATAAACATCATACCCACGCAGACGGTGATTGATAACAGCTTCTCCGGCAGTTACCGTAAGAATACTATTCCTCAGGCCAATAAGCCCTCGGGATGGGATATCAAACTCAAGATGCTGTAGGTCTCCCTTTGGCTCCATCACTAAAAGGCTACCCTTTCGTTGAGTCACAAGTTCTATAGCTTTTCCCGAATATTGTTCCGGCACATCCACAAACAAAATTTCATAGGGCTCCGATTTAACACCGTCAATATCCTTAATAATGACTTTCGGTTTCCCAACCTGGAATTCATACTTCTCTCTTCTCATTGTCTCAATCAGAATTGAAAGATGGAGAATCCCCCTGCCAAATACATTAAACTTATCTTCAAAACCTGTTTCTTCTACTCGCAGTGCAAGATTCTTTTCCATCTCCTTGAAGAGCCTGTCGCGCAAATGTCTTGAAGTAACATATTTCCCTTCTTTACCAAAAAACGGAGAATTGTTAATTGTGAACAACATACTCATAGTAGGTTCATCAACATTTATCCTTGTCAAAGGTTCTGGATTTTCAAGGTCGGCAATGGTATCACCAATTTCAAATTCATCAAGGCCAACAACAGCACAGATATCTCCACTTCGTACATCTTCAACTTTTTCACGGTTAAGTCCCTTAAAAAGATAAAGCTCTTTTATCCTGACCTTCACATTTTCATCCTTTTTACAAAGCATATAATCCTGACCAATAGCCAGGTCGCCTCTGTAAACACGTCCGATAGCAATACGCCCAACATAGTTTGAATAATCAAGCGAAGTAATTTTCATTTGTGGAGTACCCTCGTAATATGGAGCTTCGGGAATATTTTCAATTATAGCATCGAGCAAATCTACAATGTCATCGGTTTTATTTCTCCAGTCTGTACTCATCCACCCAAACTTTGCAGAACCATAAATAGTTACAAAGTCCAGTTGATCTTCCGTTGCATTAAGGTTAAACATCAGATCAAAAACCTGCTCCTGAACAATATCCGGATGGCAGTTTTCTTTATCAACCTTATTAATAACGAGAATCGGTTTCAAGCCAAGTTCAATTGCTTTACCAAGAACAAACCGTGTTTGAGGCATTGGACCTTCAAAGGCATCAACTAACAGTAAAACACCGTCAGCCATATTCAGCACCCTCTCAACCTCCCCGCCAAAATCGGAGTGACCAGGAGTATCGATTATGTTGATTTTAACACCCTTGTAAGAAACAGAAACGTTTTTCGAAAGTATGGTTATCCCTCTTTCACGTTCCAGGTCATTCTGATCAAGAATAAGTTCGCCCGGATCGCTCCTGTCAGTTAGAGCATGACATTCGTGTATCATATCATCAACCAAAGTGGTCTTACCATGGTCAACGTGAGCAATAATTGCTATATTTCGTATTGATTGCATTAAAAATAGTTTAAATATAATGTAAAAAAGCCCGGAAAGTCCGGGCTTTAAATCGTTTAATCAAAATAATATATTTGTTAAGCTAATTTAACATCTACAGCATTTAAACCTTTGCGGCCTTCTTTAAGCTCAAATATTACTTCGTCGTCTTCTCTGACTTGGTCGATTAAACCTGATGCGTGAACAAAATAATCTGTTCCTGATTCATCGTCAATAATAAATCCAAATCCTTTGGACTCATTAAAAAATTTCACTTTACCTGTTTTCATTATTGTATTATGTAATTAATAAATTAAATTGGGTGCAAAAGTAAGTCTAATAATAAGACAAACAACAAAAATAATAATTAATTTATTTTCATTCCAGTTTTCTTTCTCGTTAACAACAATAATAGATATTTTTGTGAACAATAAATAATACTATATGTTATAACAGTTTTTAACAGGATTTTCTTAAAATATAAATGCGAATTATGGTTTCAAAAACGCAATCAATTTGGCTTTGGATATTTGCAATATTTTTTACAGTAAGTATAGCATTCTATCAAAAAATGACTGGTCCTTCATATCCCAAAAGAGCAAAGATTGATCTTAACGGTAAAGAGTTCAAATACAAGCTACTGACAAGCTTTGACGGCGACAAGGCACCCATAAAAATTGAGATGCCTGAAAATATAAACGGAACGGTTAAATATCGAACTTTCAGAAGTAAGGATGACTGGAAAACACTTAAAATGAATCGTGAAGGTGGGTATTTAATTGCAGAATTACCACATCTGCCACCTGCTGGCAAATTTGAATATATTGTTACTATAAATGACAGCTCAAAAGAGTATCAATTGAACGAAACTCCGATTGTAATAAGGTATAAAGGATACGTTCCGCTTTATATCCTTATTCCACACATTATATTTATGTTTACAGCTATGTTATACTCCACAAGGACAGGTATTGAAGCTATATTTAAAGGTAACAGAACTTACAAATATACTAAGGTTACTATTGTATCTCTCCTTATTGGTGGATTAATCCTTGGACCTATTGTTCAGAAATTTGCTTTTGGCGACTACTGGACAGGATGGCCTTTCGGTGGCGACTGGACTGATAACAAAACAATAGTTGCTTTCCTGTTCTGGGCAATTGCTGGGTTTGCGCTATACAAAAGCCGACAAAACAGACTATGGCCAATTATTGCATCAATTGTGTTACTATCTATCTACATGATTCCACATTCAATGGGAGGCTCTGAGCTTGATCCGGAGACAGGTAAGGTTACTACCGGGAT
>JAOZLR010000204.1 GCA_029934735.1 Bacteroidales bacterium | reverse complement strand
TAGGCTTTTATTTTAATATTTATTTAATGAATTTATATGCAAAAATAGAATCTAATCTGAGAGACTTTGAGTCAAAAGCTGGTATCATGGCACCACTTCCAAATTTTGGACTGGTAGCTGAGTTTAAAATTACTGAAAAACTATATCTGAATGGAGCACTGGGTTTCTTTTCATTTCATACAGATTACTTTGGAGGTGGCATTAATAGCTATGATCTTGCATTGACATACAGGCCTCTCAGATGGTTTGGTTTCAGTTTGAGCTATAAACAATTTGATATTAATATGTTTTTTAAGGAAAATGCAATAAACACAACAATTGAATATAATTTCAGAGGACCATCTGTTGGAATGACATTTGTTTTTTAAAATAATTGGTTCTACCACAAACTTGCCAGCCAACCAGACAGGTTTAATGGAAATTTCTAAATGGGGCTGAAACCGAAAGAGTAGCGTTCCAAAACCCATACTTATTCTTAACGCTACTCGAAATTATTAAACACAAAGCATGGAAGATTTAAAGTCATATATTATCATCATTACAAAAATAGTAGAGTTTATTGGAATTCTAACGATTTTTTTAGGCGCATTATATTCCCTTATCAGATTTTTAATATTTATCCCCAAAAAGAAAGCAGGCAATTTCACTAATTTGCGTCAATCATTGGGAAAATCAATTCTTCTGGGGTTAGAAATACTTATTGCAGCTGATATAATGTCTACTGTAGTTTTAGATCCGACAATAGAGTCTGTTAGTATTTTAGGATTAGTTGTTCTCATCCGAACATTCTTGAGTATGTCATTACAAGTTGAGCTTGAAGGAAAATTTCCATGGCAGAGCACTAAGAGCAAGGCAGGACGAACAGAATCAAAACATCAACGGTTGATACCGAAAATCTGATGTTTTGTAGAATTATTTTTACGGAATTAAATTTTTTATCATGAAAGAAAAGGTCTTAGATTCACAAAGCTCAGCTAATTATGAAGGATTTTCGTTGGTTGATGGAGGTTTAATATATTCTTCAACTTCTGTTTTTCGAAAAAAGGCCAAACCAGGAAGGGATCTGTCAAATACAGCTATTGCCCTGGCTTTAATTACATGGCTTCCTTTATGTGTACTTGCCTTAATTTATGGAACACTTTCAGATGATATTACCACGATCAGTTTTTTTGAAGATTTCCTGATTCATGTACGATTTCTCATAGTGGTTCCATTTTTAATTCTCATCGAAAAAATGGTTAACAAAAGTTTCGTTGAATATATTCAGAATACTGACAACATTATCCCCAATGCACAACAGCAAAAGTACAATCAGATGGTGAACCATCTTAAAAAATTAACCACCTCCTACATTCCTGAAATTATTGCACTGATAATTTACTATACTGCAATCATTATTAATCCAGAATATATTTCTGCAGAAGATTCAACGCGGAATTACCTGACTTATAACACCGGTGCATTAAATATTGCCGGATGGTATAATTTTTTAATTTGTGTTCCATTATTTATGTTGCTTATGTTTAGGTGGGTGTGGAGATGGATTGTCTGGACTTATTCAGTCATCAAAATTTCACGCTTTAAAATATATGCTGATCCTTTGCATGCCGATAAAATGGCAGGACTTGGATACCTGAATATGGTGCCCTTAACATTTAGTTTTATCCTTGTTGCACCATCAGCAATGCTATCTGCAATGATTGGTATCGATATCATTTACAACGATACCTCTTTTATGGCATATTTTCATTTAATCCTATTTTATGTAATACTCTCACCAATTATCTTATTTTCCCCTTTATTGGCTTTTATGCCCAAATTAACCAATGCCAGAAGAGAAGGTATAATAAAGTTTGGTGATTTGGTAAGAAAACACAATTACGACTATATTAAGAAATGGATAGATGGAAAACCTGGCAATGATGAAGCTATATTGGGGACAATGGATAATTCCTCTTTGGCTGATATAAACGGAAGTTATGCCCCTATTGAGGGAATGAAACTTATACCAATCGACTTGAAAATGATTATTGTGAGCTTCATCATGAATGTAATCCCATATATCCCTCTAGTATTTACATATTATTCATTCTCACAGTTATTTAACATGTTTATTGAGTCAATGGTAGGTGGGTAAAAAAAACCAGCCGTTAAATTTGCAAAAAAGACACAGGAACAGATGTTTTGCACAAAAATATATTTGCTGTTTTGGATATTAATAATTCAATACAAAATTATCAGCATTTAACTCACTTCCAATTGCACCGGTAAAGTAATCGCCCAGTGCGCTTGAAGAATAAACGACCGTAATTTGATTTGCTATTGATCCGGCTGGTGCCCAAATTTCGGGTGCAATAGGCTGCATATATCCAGGAGAGCCTGCAGGCAATTCCCCATATATGAAGTCAGAGGTTATGGTAGTCCAATCAACAACGGTTTCGCCGCTTCTAAACCATGCAGTTGCAACCCTCTGGACATTTGTCGGATCGTTTTCATCAACCAATTGTAACAGCACATAAACATCGCAACTATCGTTACCAGGAATCACATTCCCGTCAGCATCCTCGTAACTTTCGCCAGGCGTATATTGATATTCAGTTGAAAATGAAACCGGCGTACCTGCATAAGGTGTTCCAAATGTAATATTCGACCTTGGATCAGTAACACTTGGAGGCCCATCGGTAAATACTCCTGTATAAATTGTAGCTGCTGCAATCCTTACTAAAGCTGGTGCAGCAATGGTAATCATATTTACATAAAAATCATCAGCAGACCTTTCTACCTTGTTTGTATTTGGAGAATTCACAATTGCCAGGGGTTTATTGGCCGTATCCCAAAATGTTGAACTGGCACTTTCACCCGGTTGCTCATAATTACCTACAGAATACCACAAATTAAAGTCTGAATTTGCTAATTGAGGCTCACTTCCCTGTACCCCAACATTAATTATCCAATCCGATGAGGTTCCATTTTCGGCAGTAACCCTATAAGTAACTGGATCCGAGAAATCCTGGGGTAAAGTTGTATCCGGCGAAATACTGGCAAGATTACTTATTGAAACTCCTGAAGGCGTTAATGCAGTTACATCTGCCCCCTCTGAAAATGAAATATTTACCATAAGCGAATCGCCATCAATAGAAGTAGCCGATGCCTGTCCCGGCAATGTAAAACTTAAAATAGCATTCTTATCAGAATAAGGGAAACGATCTTCTTTAACACAACCAAAAAGGCTTATAAGGGTTAACAAGGTTATTATTTTTTTCATCTTTTTACTTTATTTTTAAAACCTGGGATATAAATATCTCAGATAACACTTTGTTAGATAAATTAGTTCTTTGGCTTAGGTTCTGCATACTTTTTTGAATTAAAGTAAAACCCTATCCCAATTTGCATGGTCAATACATTAATATCAAAATCAACCGTATTTGTCTTTTTTGTGCTTTCATAGGTATTATTTAAAATTGACTTTTCGGATGTAGAAGTAAATCCAATAAGGTTTATACTTAATTCCACTGTCATAAAATCTGCAACAAACACAGCAACCCCTGGCTGAACGGCAAGGGTTATTTCCATCCTTTCATAATCAATTTTATCATCATTTTCTTCGGCATATGTTCTTCTGAGTCCTTGCCCGTATGCAAAACCCAGATTGGTTTGCGCAAAAGCCTTAAACCTGCCTGCTCCAAAATAATTCCGAATATTCGGAGTTAAATAAATCATATTGGAATAGTAGTTTGAGACTGTATGAATATCATTTGGATAATAAATTAAATCTTCCCGCTTGTTGTTATAAGTGAGCTGTAAGCCAATTGAAAAATCCTTTTGAAAAAAATAACCCCAGTTAAAATTTACAGAGTAATCCAAATTATACCTTTCATCAATCTGAACACCAAGTACCTGGCTGTTAGTAGTACTTGATTGCTTTAAACTAAATGTCGGTGTAATGAATCCACTTCCCTTTGGTAATGCAAATTCTGTATTGGCTGTTTCTTGCGCATAAAGGAAAAATGAGCATAAAGAAAGGATAACAAAAAGTACAGGTTTTTTCATTTATTCAAATTTTGATTAAACTATATTTTATTGTAAAAAAACTTGGTTTACTACGAATTCAACGTTTCGCCCATCTTTGATAAGAGAACGAATAAGCAATAGCGCACAAAGATATATCAAAAACAATAATATTAACAAAAGACAAAATGGACAAAATGCGGACAAAAAAACTACTATTGAGAATGATAATTATTTATTTTTGCACCAGTAAATGGTCATAAAATGCAAGTTTTATAAATGAAACAATCTTATATTTGAAGTAACATAAAGTATTTTAATGAATTAATAAACCTCATAGTATGAGTAAAAAAAATAAAAATACAGTAAAAATACCCCTGGCACTAAAATTAATCATTCAGAGCCTGCCCGAACTTGCCTATGCTTTTTCCAAAGATGGCAGGTTAGTAGCCTGGAACAAAAATATTGAGGTTGGTTCTGGTTATTCAAAGGAGGAGCTGAATAAATTATCTATATCAGATTTTGTTCAGGGGTCCGACAAAGAAAGGGTACTTGATAAATTTAGCAAAATAGTTGCCGATGGTAATGGAGAAGAACAAATTATTGAATTTAGCGTACGGTCCAAATCAGGCAATCTATTCCCCGTTATTGGTTTACGCACGCTAATAGTTTTAAGTGGTAAAGAATATTTCATTGGAATTGCAGTTAGAAAAACCAAAACAGATACAAAAGAAGAGTTTAGCAATCAGATTGATAAAATAACTCATTTAAAAAATCAAATGGAGGCTTACTACAGCAAGATTGAAGAAATGAAACACGCCCAAATCCTTCTTGAGCAAAAAACCTTCTTTAATGCTAAAGATTTTAATAGTAAGCTGATTAACAGCTTGCCCGGTATTTTTTATGTGTACGAAAAAGTGGGGGATGATTTTTTTCTTAAAAGATGGAACAACAACCTTGAATTTAATCTGGGATACCTGGGGGATGAGCTTTTAAATATGCAACCGCATCAGTTATTTACTGAGAAAGAGTTTATAAAAGTCAAAAAAGCAATCAAGCAGATTTTTAGCACAGGTAACGCACAGTTAAAAGCCAACATAACTCATAAAAGTGGCCGACAGATTCCCTATTTATATCAAGGTTACAAATTTGAAGATGAAGGCAGGTTATATTT
>JAOZLR010000203.1 GCA_029934735.1 Bacteroidales bacterium | reverse complement strand
AAAAGTTTATTTACTTTTGCACTCCGTTTTTACGGGAAGTTCTGTAAAATAATGGTCACGTAGTTCAGTTGGTTAGAATGCCGGCCTGTCACGCCGGAGGTCGCGAGTTCGAGTCTCGTCGTGACCGCTTACAAGGCTCTCGTATTTGAGAGCCTTTTTTTTTGCACAGAATTTTTAGTATTAATTTAAACCATACCTCAAATGAAAAAATCAGTTATCACATTAACGATTCTACTTTTTACTGCCTTCGTCTCTTTTTCACAGATTGAGCCAGACACAACAAAAGCTGCAAATCAACAAACTGTTATTGACACTACTCAATCTGTTGCACCACCTGTAAATCAGGAAAAGCAGGAGAAGCCCAAGAAGCAAAAGGAAAATAAGGGCAACAAAGTTTATGTTGGAGGTAGCATTGGATTTATGTTCGGTAGCTATACCAGAATATCTCTTTATCCGATTTTGGGCTACAAATTTACTCCTAAGCTCTCCGGTGGCATTAAAATTTATTATGAATATGTGAAGGATAAAAGATATGCCAGTACATACGAATCTTCAAGCTACGGAGGCGGTTTATTCGCGAGATACAGGATCATTCCCCAGTTGTATGTCCATGCCGAATATGCGCAAATAAATTATGATATTTGGGATTATTATCTTGGAGATGCAAGCCGTGTTTGGGTTCCGTTTCTTTATCTTGGGGCAGGCTACAGCCAAAAATTAGGTGGAAATGCCTGGTTAAACTTACAGATTCTTTTTGATGTGCTTCAGGATTCAAATTCTCCCTACGGAAGTTGGGAGCCAATGTACAGTGTTGGTGTTGGAGTAGGATTCTAATTTAGTAAAAACTATATCCTATTGATGTGGAAAAATTTAAGTCGTTGGTTGAGGATGATGCAGATGGAGGTTTACTGTCGTAACTATAGTCCATTGAAAGGCTAATAACAAAATTTGAAATAATTTCCGTACTGGCTTTAATGTTATACGAAACTCTCCATCTGTCTTTAACCGTAAAACTGGGATAGGCCGTAAAACCGGATGTAATACTTATTTTAGGAATACTGATTATAAACAGTTTATAGTAAATGGTCATAACACCCTCTGTGTTTATAGTATTTATAGTAGAATCAACAGCTCGCTCCTGGTTAACCGATACTCCCAAAGAGCCCAATAATTGATTTGTTTTCGTATGGATTAGGTCTTTACCAAATCCCAGAATACCCTTAACCCGTAAATCAAGACCCAACTCTGTGTTTTGTTCTGCACCGGCCAAACCAGTAACAAACCATCTTTTTTTTAAATATCGTAATACTGTTAGATCAATATTATCCTTCCTGCTAATTTCTGTACCTGATTCTGAGGAAAGAAGAGCACTGGTATTAAGTTTGGCAGAATAATCCTTTTGCCTGTATTCAAGAAGACCGCTAAAACTACCCTGTGATATTTTTGTGGATTTTGTGTAAGTATATCCAAAATCAATATTTCCGCTAAAGCGATGCCAGAGTTTATTTTTTATTGGGGTCATCTCTACAATACTTGAGAGATATTTTAATTTCCGTCCGTTGATTATAACAATATTAACGGTGCTGAGAATGAATGAAGTGTCTATGGATCCAAATATCCTGTTTCTATGATCCAAAACAATTTCAAAAGTTTTACCTGAGTAAATTGTGGATAGTTTATCAAATTTCACATGTATGGTACTCATCGCACTGGTCTTAAATGTGAAGTATCCATACCTGAAGCTCCTAATTTCGCCTGTTACTTTATCTCCATTAAGGAAGTAAAGTGTGTCATTTTTTTGACCGTAACCTGAAGTTACTATCAAAACAAAAAGAATAAAAAGACCTATTTTTCCTGGATTTTCCAATATTAAATCACTAAGTTTGCAATGCAATTAACTTTAGCTTGTTTCTAAAAGATAGACCGCAAAGATAATAATTGTGACAATATTAATAATTTATTTATAATTTCGCTATCGAAAAATTGTTTGAAATTATGACAAAAAGAATACAAATTACATTTTCTCTGCTATTATTATTATTTTCAATTTCTGTTTTTTCTCAGCTTCCTGAGAATAAAATAGTTCTTTTATCAGGTGATACTGTTGAGATAAAGCCTTTGCGGCAATCTGAAATAACTCCACAGAGTGAAGAAGTCAACAAAAGAGTAAATGAAATAGAAAGATATCTTGAGATAACCAATGAACTGGATAAAATTGATTCGGTAATAACTGTAGAAACTACCTTATTTGGAAAGGAAAGAGACAAAGTACTCCAGAATGTGGAGAATTACTCGCAGATGGAAATTGAGGATTTGATAACTGAATGGGGTAAGCATATTGAGATGCTTAAATCCAATCAGGAAACAGCATCTGACATAACCAAAAAGCTTGAAAATGATTTTGAATATCTTGATGTAACTAAGAAAACCTGGCAGTTTACATACAAAAGTATCAAAGATAATAAAGGTCCTGCCGAAACTCTTAAGTGGGTTAACGATGTTGTGCAAGTACTTAAAGTAACCGAAGATAAGGTAAAACAGGTACAGAATCAGAATGTTAAAATACAAAATAATATTGTTAGCTTAATGAGCCTTTCGAATGATGTTATCCAAAGTCTTTCCAAAGAGCAACTTAACTGGACATCTCAATATTTCGTACAAAACAGCCCTGCGATATGGAATTTATCTGATACACTTAAAGAAAACCGATTAGATTCAGAAAATATTTCAGCAAATCTCAAAAAGAACATTCAATCCGTTTGGGATTATTTCGTTGCCAATTTTGGTGATGTTTTATTAATGATTTTCATTTTTATTGTATTACTATTATTTTATTATCTTTCATATAAAAAGTTGATGAAAAGTGAGATAGAAGATGACGAAATCTCGTCTCAGAAACTTATTTTTAGTCATTACATTTCTTCTTCTTTTCTGCTGACAATATTGGCAAATGTCTGGATATCACCTGAAAGGCCTCTTATGGTAACTCAGTTTTTAGTAATTCTTTTATTATTTCCGGCTTTAATTTTGTATTCAAGCAGTGTCAGTAGAAGGCTTAGGCCTTATTTGCTTATTGTAGTTTTATTATTTCTAATTGATGAGACGCAGTTGTTTTTTGGGATTTCAAGTTTTCATTCCCGCATTTTTTACTTTATTAAGTCCGGGATTGTTTTGTGGCTCTTTTTATTAATAGCAAATCCCAAGGGGTTTATACAAAAAGAGCAGCGAAGAAAATGGGGAAATGCTGCATTTATCCTATTGTATATTTTTATCATATTGGTAATTGTTTCTGTTTTTGCAAATATATTCGGGTATTTAAATCTATCTGTTTTATTACTACGAGCTACTGTTGGATCTCTCTTGTTTGCAATTATACTCAATATTGTTAATGCCATTCTCCTGGGCTCTTTTTCCTATGTGTACAACACTAAAGCAGTGCTTTTTGTTAATTTAATTAAAAACCATTTGCAACTAATAAAAAAGAGAACTAATCAGATTATTACCTTTTATTTATCTTATCTGTGGGTTAAGACATTATTTGGCTATTTTGGATTGTGGAATACTATTATTATCTGGCTTGGTAGTGCTTTACAATCAACCTGGGATATTGGTCCTGTTTCAATTTCATTTGGAGCGATTATAACTTTCTTTCTGATGTTAATCATAACATTTACCTTGTCCAAAGTTATTACAATTATTCTTAGGGAAGAGGTTTTTCCCCGCATTGTATTGCCCAGGGGTGTGCCGGATGCCATTATAAAGGTATTAAGTTATATTATTATTGCCTATGGGTTGTATATTTCTATAGAGGAAGCCGGTGTTGATTTTAAACAGTTCGGATTAATAGCAGGTGCTCTGGGAGTGGGTATTGGCTTTGGATTGCAGAATATTGTTGCCAACTTCATCTCTGGCCTTGTGCTTTCTTTTGAAAGACCCATTCAGGCAGGAGACACTATTGAGGTTGGAACACTTATGGGAGACGTGAAAAATATTGGAGCTCGGGCCAGCACTGTGAAGACTTTTGATGGAGCCGAAATAATTGTACCGAATAGTAATCTGATATCCAATGATGTTATTAACTGGACTTTATCAGATAGAAAACGAAGACGTATTGTAAAGGTTGGGACTGCTTACGGATCTAATCCTCATCAGGTTTTGGAGCTATTATATGATGTTGCGAGTAAGCATCCCAGTGTGTTAACGAACCCCAAGCCCTGGATAACTTTTGATGGTTTTGGCGATAGTTCCCTGAATTTTACTGTACGCTTCTGGGCTACTTTTGATACAGGTATGACAATTCAAAGTGAGGTTGCGATGAATATTTATGATGCACTTAATGATGCAGGTATTCAAATTCCATTCCCGCAGCAGGATCTGCACATTAAAAGTTTTGACCCTACTGTTCAGACAACCGTTTATCCCTGGACAAAGAAGAATAATGACAAGAAAGATTTAACTTCCGGTAGTAAAAAACCTGTTAAAAGAAAGAAAGATATTGGAGAGGATGATGATTCAAAAGAAATTTAGATCAAATTACTTTTGCATTTCACCTACTTATAGTTTTCTTCTGTAACTAATAAATTGCCTTTTTCATCAGCATTACTTGCCAAATGCAAAGATCAAACCAGCGGTAAGATCGCCCTGCAAAATAGTAGAGCCTGTACCTACGCTTACACCACAGCCTGACCCACCGGTACCTATTCCGCAAAAGATTCCGGCTCCGCTAAAATACATAGGTATCAGGAATCTTCCCTGAAGCCTGATGCCGATACGGTCTGACAGCCATATCTTTGCACCACCACCAAGAGCGATGGAAAAACGCCAGTCATCCTCAATTGTACTGTCCTTTGCATCAAACCATGTGGCTCCAAGTGAAAAAAGCCCATATGGGCGAAGCTTCCCTTTATCCATTTCCCAGATGCCTCCGGCCTGAAAATAGTTAACATTAACATCGAACGACCTCTTAAGGTCATCATACCCATAAATAGGTTTGAAGCTGGCACTCGACTGCATCTGGCTCCATGACAACTCAAATTTGACATCCGGCCTTATTTCAGTACTAAACGCTACACCATAATTGACATTATCCTCTACCCGTAAGTCACCTTCATAAAACCTTATGCGTCCTCCAAACATATAGCCAGCAAAAGGAGTTATCTCAAATTTACCCTGGGCTGATAATTCAAATGGAA
>JAOZLR010000202.1 GCA_029934735.1 Bacteroidales bacterium | reverse complement strand
TTCACTACCTACCGTCCAAGCAGTTTCTTTATCTCATTAAGTTTCATCAATGCCTCAACAGGTGTGAGAGTATTGATATCCGTACTCAGGATATCCTCTTTTATCTGTAAAAGCAAAGGATCATCAAGCTGAATAAAGCTTAGCTGATAACTATCATCCGAAATACGCTCTTTCCCAGATTGCTTTTTCAATTCCTCTCCGGAATGAGATTTTTCAAGAGCCTGTAACAAGTCTTTTGCCCGATCAATAATCTTTTGAGGCATCCCTGCCATCTTTGCTACATGAATACCAAAGCTGTGCTCACTCCCACCCTGCTTTAATTTTCTAAGAAAAATCACCTTGTTCCCAATCTCTTTAATTGAGACGTGATAATTTTTAATTCGCGAGAAGCTGGCAGCCATTTCATTCAGCTCGTGATAATGTGTTGCAAACAGCACCTTTGCTCTGAACATCGGATGCTCATGTAAAAACTCAGAAATAGCCCAGGCAATTGAAATTCCGTCGTAAGTACTTGTTCCCCTGCCTATTTCATCCAGTAAGATAAGACTGCGATTAGAGATATTATTCAAAATGCTTGATGTTTCATTCATCTCAACCATAAAAGTGGATTCTCCTGAAGAAATATTGTCGGAAGCTCCGACCCTTGTAAATATCTTATCAACAAGGCCTATAGCTGCTGATTCGGCAGGGACAAAACTACCAATCTGAGCCAAAAGCACAATCAAAGCTGTTTGGCGCAACAATGCTGATTTACCCGACATATTAGGCCCGGTGATAATCAATATCTGTTGCTTCTCATTATCAAGATGCACATCGTTTGGAATATACTCCTCCCCAATTGGCATCTCCTTCTCTATTACAGGATGTCTTCCGTTTTTTATATCCAGCGTAAAAGATTCATTTACCTCAGGCTTAACATAATTGTTCTGAATCGCTGTAAGTGCAAAAGAGAGCAGCACATCCATTTTACCTATTGCCTGTGCATTCAACTGAATGGGTTTAATGTAATCAACCAGTGAAAGCACAAGGTCATTAAACAGCTTTGCCTCAAGAATCAGAATCTTCTCCTCTGCTCCTAATATCTTCTGTTCGTACTCTTTCAACTCTTCCGTAATATATCTCTCGGCATTTGTCAGTGTCTGTTTTCTGTGCCATTCCTCCGGCACTTTATCCTTATGGACGTTTGTTACTTCAAGATAGTATCCGAATACATTGTTATACCCTATTTTCAGTGATGTAATTCCTGTCTTTTCAACTTCCCTTTGCTGAATCTTCACAAGATAATCCTTACCGGAATATGCAAGGCCACGCAAATCATCGAGCTCTTTTGAAAAGCCTTCGGCAATAACGTTTCCTTTATTAACAGCAACCGGGACATCCTCTTTTAGCGTTTCACTAATCTGATCGCGAATCGTCAGACATGGATTCAATTGCTCCACAAGTTTCCTTACTGACTCATTATCTGATTTCTCATACTCCTTTCTAATCTTCTCAACAGATTTTAAGGCCTCCCGAACCTGAATAACTTCACGCGGATTAATCTTCCCTATCGCAACTTTTGAAATCAGTCTTTCCAAATCTCCTGTTGACTTTATCAACTTTTGAAGTGGCTCAATCCTCTCTTGTGATTGAACAAAGAACTCAACAACACGAAACCTCTCCTCAATTGGCCTCCTGTCTTTCAAAGGAAGTGTGATCCATCTTCTCAAAAGCCTCGATCCCATCGGTGATATAGTATTATCAATTACATCAAGTAATGTAACGGCATCCTCATTTGGTGAGTAGAGCAACTCAAGATTTCTTATTGTAAATCTGTCGAGCCAGACATAATGATCCTCTTCGATTCTGGATATTTTAAAAATATGTCCTGTTTTATCATGATGAGTCTCTTTCAGGTAGTGAAGAACAACACCGGCAGCAATAACTCCGTAAGTAATATTTTCAACTCCGAATCCTTTCAATGATGCAGTCCCGAAATGAGAAAGAAGCAAATCATTAGAAAACTCCTCGGTAAAAATCCACTCTTCAAATGTATGTGTATAGAATTTATGTCCGAAAACAGTCTTAAAATCATTCAGTTTATTTTTCTGAACTATAACTTCACTAGGAACAAAACTTTGCAACAGCTTATCAATATACTCATTGCTTCCCTGGGCAACAAAAAACTCACCTGTTGATACATCGAGAAAGGCAACGCCGGAATTTTTATTTGTAAAATGAACTGCTGCGAGAAAATTATTCTGATTATTTTCAAGCACATTATCATTATATGTAACACCGGGTGTAACCAGTTCTGTAACTCCGCGTTTTACAATCTTCTTTGCCAGTTTAGGATCTTCAAGCTGATCGCATATTGCAACTCGCAATCCGGCTTTTACCAGCTTTGGGAGATAAGTGTCAAGAGAATGATGCGGAAATCCGGCAAGTTCAATATAAGCAGCAGCACCATTTGCCCTTTTTGTTTGTACAATCCCAAGAATCTTTGCAGCTTTGATAGCATCCTCACCAAATGTTTCATAAAAATCGCCGACACGAAACAATAGTAAAGCATCAGGATATTTTGCCTTGATGGAGTTATACTGCTTCATCAACGGCGTTTCAGCTATTTTTCTTTTTGCAGTCATAGTATTTTTCAATAATTGACAAAAATATAACTATAATCATTATAAATTTCTAAATTTAATTCACAATTCACAATACCATTGTTAATTTTGCAACCTGATTAATGTAATATGAGAAAACTAAAAAATAGCGAGCTTAACAGAATTACTCCCGATGAGTTTAAAAAAGCAGATAAATTACCTGTCGTAATAATTCTGGATAACATAAGAAGCCTGAATAATATCGGCTCATTTTTCCGAACAGCAGATGCATTTCGCATAAATGAGATTATACTTTGCGGTATAACGGCTACCCCACCCCATCGCGAAATACACAAAACAGCTTTAGGCGCAACAGAATCCGTTAGCTGGCGGTATTTTGAGGATATTGTCGATGCAATTAGCGATTTAAAAGAAGAGGGGTATTTCATCATTGCCATTGAGCAAACTGATGATAAAATCTTTCTGAATGAATTTAACCCATCAGATTATAATAAAATAGCCTTTATCTTCGGTAATGAAATAAAAGGTGTTTCGGATGAAGTCCTTGAGTTACTTGATCTTTCCATCGAGATTCCGCAATACGGCACAAAACACTCCTTGAATGTATCTGTCAGCGGAGGACTAGTATTGTGGCATACCTTTTATAAACTGAACAGAAAATTTAAATAGTTAAAGATATGGCGAATTAGTATTACCAATTAGTATAAAAAAAGCAAGGGCAGCAAATTGCAGCCCTTACCACTTCCATAAAAAATTATCAGATGTATTTATTTAATAGCATTTTGGAAGTTCGGATTAGCATAATATTTCATAAACTCTCTGTCCTTAGCTGCAACTTCTTTGTATTTGGCATCTTTTGCAATTGCACTTTTAAGATTCTCAAATACCATATTATCATCAGAAGTTCTGGCTCCTATTATTGCCATCAGGTAATAATTATCTGCTGTTTTCTCTGAACAGTTTAGAGTTGCCTTAGCAGCATTGTAATTTTGTGCAAGAACGTGAGCCAGTGCAAGATTATAATCACACTTCTCGCCGCTGAATGAATTAACAGAACTACTGTAATTACCTTCGGCAAGTTTAATTATACCCATATTATAGCTTACGTCAACACCTTGTTTTTGTGCTGCCATATAATCCTCTTTTGCTTCTGGCCAGTTTTTCTTCTTAGCAGCCATTGCGCCTGCATTATTAAGAACTATGCCATCATCACCTGCAATTTGTCTTGCTTTTGCAAAATAGTTATTTGCAGCGGCAAAGTCTCCAAGTTCAGCAGCAGAATAGCCTGCATTATTATAAGCTCTCCAGCATTTTGGATATTTACTGATTGTAGTTTTGTAAATATTTAACTGAGCGTTAGGATCAGTTGTAAGGGTTGCTGAATAAAGCAATGCATTAACACTTAATGAATCAGGTGCTGATGTAGCATACTGAGCAATTTCTTCGTCAGTATAAGATGGCTCATAACTGTTAACTTTAATCACTGCTCTTCTTAAAGGAGGAAGAATATCTTCTTCAATCTCTTTATATATAACAGTCATATTCCTGATTTCCTGCTCTCTTTTGTTAAGGTCAGGTTGTGAATTAACAACATTAGCAATTATGTTTTTATCTTTAATGTTAGATGCCTTTACAGATTTCATAAATCCATCCCAGTCCTCACCATTAGCTCTTAAATCCCACTGAATATCCTGCTTAATATCTTCAACTTTAACTCCAAGTTTCTTAGCTTTTGCTTTTATATACTTGTTATATTCGTTTTCAGCATATTTCTTGGCAGCGTCAGCTCTTCTTTGAGATAGTCCCTGGTTTAATGACTCTTCACCTTCAGGAGATGCCCAGGCATTGATCTCAACATTTTTAATTTCCCATCCATTTTCAATAAAACTCTTCATCTCTGTCAGACCTTGCTTAGCGTCGTCCGTTTTATTCAACTTAAAATTAAAGTTAACATTTGATTTATTTACGACGAAATAGATAGCTCCTGCCTGAGATTTTACAATATCTCTTTTGAAACCATTTGGAGCAAGTAAAAGATGTTCACTATTGTGATACCTTTTATTTGTCATAATCAGGCCATCAGCAACTTTTCTATCACCCATTGATGAGCCTTCTTTTCCTTTAACAGAAACTAAAGGATCAACATAAACTTCACAAATATCCATTCCGGGTTCATAAGCAACCATTGTTGTATAATTAAATGTCCCTCCCTCAACAGGAACAACTACAGCACCGGGTTTCTGATATTCATCAGCAACTTCAGTTCCCTGAAAATACATAGTTTCGAGTTGTTTTGTCTGGTCACCATATTTTAATACCGGAGTAAAATCAACAACTGCCTTTGAGTTAAACCCATCAGGGAAATTACCTTTTACTACAACAGGAACAGAATCTCCGACAAGTGCAAGTGTTGTTGCTTCCGTTTCAATATTAATTTTAGTTGATTTGCCCTGGCCAAAGTTCCAGCCTAAGCCTGCTGAATAATATACATAAGCATCAGTATTTTCACCTGAAACATAACCATCAAGTTTATCACCGTCAACTATTCTGTAATTAGCTTCTACATTAATATCCCATCTGTCACTCAATCTAAAATCTATTCCCAGACC
>JAOZLR010000201.1 GCA_029934735.1 Bacteroidales bacterium | reverse complement strand
TTATGTCAAATATATTAGCAATAGTAGGAAGGCCAAATGTGGGTAAATCTACTTTTTTCAACCGACTTACCGAATCACGCCAGGCTATAGTAGAAGAAACAAGTGGTGTTACCCGTGACAGGCACTATGGCCATTCAGACTGGAATGGTATCAGTTTTTCTGTTATCGACACAGGCGGTTATGTTGTAGGCTCTGATGACATTTTTGAAGAAGAGATACGCAAGCAGGTTACTCTCGCTATTGATGAGGCCGATGTAATTGCCTTTGTGGTTGATGTCAAAGACGGACTTACAGCTCTGGATAAAGAGGTTGCTAATGTCCTCAGGCGAACAAAAAAGAAAGTTTTTGTAGTTGCAAACAAAGTCGATAACCCCACAAGGCTGGGTGATGCAGCAGAGTTTTACGGCCTTGGTCTTGATGAGGTTTACTCCATTTCATCAATAAACGGAAGTGGAACTGGTGACCTTCTTGACGAAATCGTAAAAGAATTTGACAAGAAAGTGGAAGAAAAGCTTCCCGACCTGCCAAGGTTCGCTGTTGTAGGCCGACCGAACGTCGGAAAATCATCACTTGTAAATGCACTCCTTGGAGATGAAAGAAATATTGTTACTCCTGTTGCCGGAACTACCAGAGATTCAATATATACGAGATATAACAGCTTTGGATTTGAGTTTCTGCTGGTTGATACTGCCGGTGTCAGAAAAAAAAGCAAGGTAAGAGAGAATATTGAGTTTTATTCTGTAATGCGTTCCGTTAGGGCAATTGAAAACAGTGACGTCTGTATGTTGATGATCGATGCCACGGAAGGATTTGAGTCGCAGGATGTAAATATATTCCAACTTATCCAACGAAACAGGAAGGGCGTTGTGATTATTATCAATAAATGGGACCTTGTTGATAAAGAGACAAATACTCATAAAGACTTTGAAAGTATGATCAGGGATAAGATAGCTCCCTTCAATGACGTTCCGATAATATTCACATCTGTCCCCAGGAAACAAAGAATTCATAAAGCCCTTGATACAGCAACAACAGTTTATAAGAATAAAGCCAGAACTATAAGCACTTCAAAACTTAATGAATTGCTGTTACCGATTATTAATAAAACGCCTCCACCTGCAACAAAAGGAAAATATATTAAAATAAAATATGTAACTCAACTAAAGACTTCATTTCCTGCTTTTGTATTTTTCTGCAATCTGCCTCAATATGTAAAAGACCCATACAAAAGGTTTATTGAAAATCAGCTAAGAAAAAAGTTTGACTTTACAGGAGTTCCTATTCAAATCTTTTTCAGAAAAAAGTAACAATGTCAGAAGTAGTCAGAATTGATAAATGGCTGTGGGCTGTCAGGATATATAAAACGAGAAATCTGGCAGCTGATGCCTGCCGGGCTGGTAAGGTCAGAATAAATGATAAGCCGGTTAAACCAAGCCACGAAGTAAGGCTAAATGAAGCTATTGTAATCAATCTGACACCTTTAATAAAAACAGTTAAAGTAATTGGGATTCTTAAGAACAGGGTTGCTGCCAAACTGGTTGAGGATTATCTGGAAGATATGACACCACAAGAGGAATATGATAAATTAAAGCTAATGCGCGAATTGAACTATGAGCACCGGAGGCGAGGAGAAGGCCGGCCAACAAAAAAGCAAAGGAGAATGATAGATGTAATTAAAAAATCCAAGTTTTAAAAATAAACAACCAAAAGTATAACATATCACTTCTTGCCACGTTAGAACTTATTAAAAATTAAATAAAGGTTATCTCAATTCAGCAAATCATTAAACATTAATCATAAATTACTGTTTAATAAATTAGGTAATAATTCACAAAAATAATTTAAACTTAAATTAACGCAAAAATGAAAAAGTTTCTTTGGATACTATTAATAGTTCCTTTTGCAATGAGTTGCAATCAGGAAAAGGTTAAGCAGCTTGAGGCTATAAACGATAGCCTCGTTGAACAGGAAAACATGAAAGAACAATCGATAAACGATTTCCTTCAGGCTTTCAACGAAATTCAATCAAACCTTGACTCTATAAAGGAGAAAGAGATGATCATTACCGAGAAAACAGAAGGCAATACAGAGCTTAGGAAAAGCACTAAAGATCAGATTAACTATGACATTAATACTATTTATCAGCTTCTATCCGACACAAAGGATAAGCTGGCAAATATGAAAAATCGTCTCGGTAAAGCAAACTATCAAATTGCCGAACTCGAAAAACTTGTTGACCATCTTAATAAGCAGATTCAACAAAAAGATGTTGAAATTGAGTCATTGAGAGTCCAGCTTGAAAAACTTAACATTAAAGTAGTCAGATTGACTCAAGATGTAAATAATCTTAAATCTGACAATGAGGTTAAAAACAAAATCATTGAGGGACAGGCTGATGAACTCAGGATAAAAACAGAAGAGCTTTATACAGGTTACTATGTTTTCGGGAGTAAAAAGTTCCTGAAAGAGAATAAAATTCTGACTTCAACAGGAGGATTTATTGGCATTGGAAAAACCAAGAAATTGAAATCAGATTTTAATGACGAAAACTTCACTCAGATTGACATCAGGGAAATCACCGAGTTTGCAATTCCCGGGAGTAAGTTTAAAATGGTTACTGACCATCCTTCAGCTTCGTTTGAAATAATAGGCGAAAAAGAAAACAGGGTTCTACATATTACAAATTATGAAAAATTCTGGAAATCTTCTAAATATCTCGTGTTAATTACTGAATAAGTCAGAAAGGGATAAAAATAAAAGAGCGGCTCACAATATGTGAGCCGCTCTTTTTTATTACTGAAAATCAATTTTTAATATTCATCTTCGTGAAAAAAGAAATCTTCTTTTGTAGGATAATCAGGCCAAATATCCTCAATTCTATCGTAGGCTTCGCCTTCATCCTCTATCTCTTTGAGGTTCTCAATAACCTCCATAGGTGCACCCGATCTGATTGAAAAATCAATCAACTCATCTTTTGTAGCCGGCCAGGGTGCGTCTTCCAGTTTGGATGCCAATTCTAATGTCCAATACATATTAAGTACAGTTTGTTATTTTCGTGCAAAAGTAATTTTTTTTAAATAAAAACCAAGAAAATAATTTTTTCTTTTAAAACCCTCTGAAATGCTTTATTCAAAAGGCTTCCACTGAATTTCTTCTATATTCAAATCGTATGACAACTTCCGTGCCAACACAAAAAAGTAGTCAGAAAGCCGATTCAGATACCAAATAATTTTCTCATCAACCTGATACTTCTCACTCAATTTAATTGTCAAACGCTCTGTACGCCGGCATATTGTTCGTGTAATGTGGCAATACGATACAGTGGTGTGACCACCTGGTAAAATAAATGATGTCAGGGCCGGTAATGCCTCCTCCATCTTATCTATTTCCTTTTCAAGAAGAGTAATGTCCGATTCTTTAATCTTTGGAAGTTTTGCCACACTCTTTTCAGAATCGGCAGCAAGGAGAGATTCAATTATAAATAATCTGTTTTGTATTACAAGAAGGATATCTTGATAATGCTTGTCGATATTCTGGTCTCTGACAAGGCCAGCAAAAGAACAAAGCTCGTCAATAGTGCCGTAAGCTTCAATTCTATCATCATATTTCGGAACCCTTGTCCCTCCAATCAATGAAGTGCTTCCCTTATCTCCACCCTTAGTATAAATCTTAAATTCTTTATCCATAAAAAACTATTTTTCAGGATATGCAAAAGAGCTTATCCTGCTATGCCTCCTGCATATGATAATCCGAAACCTTGGCCGGATTTTCATTGATTTCGTCCGACTCAACCTGTCCGTCAATTAGCCTTATAATTCTATGTGCATGACGTGCAATAGATTCCTCGTGGGTAACAACTATAATTGTATTACCGGCTTTATGAATATCCTCAAGCAGCCCCATTATTTCAATAGACGTTTTTGAATCAAGGTTACCTGTTGGTTCATCTGCCAAGATAATTGAAGGGTGATTAACCAAAGCCCTTGCAACTGCAACCCTCTGTCTTTGCCCTCCCGAAAGCTCATTCGGTTTGTGCGCCATCCTGTCAGTCAACTGAACATCAGCCAACACCTCTTTTGCTCTCTTCATTCGGGCTGACTTGTTTTGGCCTGCATATACTAATGGAAGCATTACATTCTCGAGAGCCGTGGAGCGCGGAAGCAAATTAAAGGTTTGAAAAACAAATCCAATCTCTTTATTCCTAACCTCCGCAAGTTCATTATCATCCATTTTACTTACATCCTGACCATTAAGGAAATATTGACCACTTGTCGGAGTATCAAGGCATCCAAGAAGGTTCATCAATGTTGATTTACCCGAACCCGATGGCCCCATAAGAGCAACAAATTCGTTACGTTTAATTGAAAGTGTAATGCCACGCAAGGCTCTTACTATCTCTGTCCCGACTTTAAAGTGGCGTTGTATATCGATAAGGTTAATTACTTCTTCATTCATAGGTAATGTTTTTTATGACAGGCAAATATATGATTAAAAACTCAAATTTAGAATTAAATGCGACCAAATTACTAATATTTAACAACAAAGTACTCTTTACTCAATTCCTTTTTAAAAAATATCAACCCCATTGTAAATATATCAACCGACAATGTAACAGAAGGATGATTGCTAATATACTCCCACGCCTCCGTCATTCCCTCTGACCAGTGAATATCATCAAAAATAAAAACCGAATCGTTATGTGCTTTTTCCAAACACTGCTCAAAATATTTTATTGTCGGTTCTTTTCTGTGATTTCCATCAATAAAAGCAAAATCAAGCCGTTCCAATGAATTTAAAACATCTGGCAATATTTCATCAAAATCTCCTGTTATCAGATTAATATTATCAATTGATAATTTTTGAAAATTCTCAATCGCCAAATTAGAAATATTTGGACAGCCTTCAATTGTAATTACATTTGCTTCTTTTTTGGCCATTGCCAAATAAGCAGTACTGAATCCTAACGAAGTGCCAAGCTCAAGAATTGTGTCCGGTTTAAAATAATTAACAAGCCTGTATAAAAGTCTGGCATATTTTTTCGGCTTAGATGAATATTTTGCAATTCGGCTAACTGCCTTCAAATTCCCTCTATCAACTGATGATCCCGCCCCAAAATCCTGGACTTCAATCTTCTGCTCGTCCTTTAACAACTCCCTTTTGAGATTCTCTATTTTAACATAATCAGGGTATTTCTTTTTATCCTCAAACACTTTTGTCACCAGATC
>JAOZLR010000200.1 GCA_029934735.1 Bacteroidales bacterium | reverse complement strand
TCCAGAACATTACAATCAATAATTAAGGTATTGTCTTTCATCCTTCTGTTTCTTATGCTTCTAAAACTTTTCCGAAATGATTACTTATATACAGTTATAGCTTTTATCCTGTTGACCTGTACAGTTTATCTGCATTTTATTCTGATACCTCCGCGAGACGTTACTACTTTTTTGTTCATTATTTTATTTCTGGTATTGAACCGGCTTATCCAAAGTGAAGCTCCTTTTTCAAAAGTCAAATTCGGGTTTATTCAGTTTTTATTTTCGTTCCTGCCTTTAGCTTCCTTTATATATTCCATCGACAGAGGATTTTATCTTTTTGGAACGTTCCTGCTAATTTCTCCGGTGATGTTTTTCTTCTTTAGGAAAAAGGGGCTTACCAAACAGTACATTATATCCTCTGTTGCCGGGCTTATTTCAGCATTTCTATTAATGGGCTTTTTGCTGAAATGGGATTATGCTTCATTTTTCGATTTTGTCTTTCTGAAAATGCCAAAATATAAGGAGTTGATGGATGGAATAATCTATCCTTTCGGGACATTAAAATTTTTACTCCCAGTGGCAATAATTGCTCTGAGCTTGTTTTGGATTGTTTACACTTTTTTGAGTGAGTACTCAAAAAGAAAGTCTTTTTTACTTTCTGTGGAGCTGTTTTTGAAAGCTCATCTGATTGAAGTATTTCTTCTTGTTTTATCAGTTTTGTTTTTCAGAAGTGCTTTGGGACGCTCAGACTGGTCGCATGTAATCTATTCATCAACGATGAGCTATCTGCTTATAATCTATATCTTTATCAGATATTACTTGCAGTCTTACTTTCATAAGAAAAACCAACTTAAAAAGCTGACCATCATTTTTTCAATAACTGCTGGCTTCCTTATAATAATTACAGGTTCTTACAGAATATATAACAATGGTTTATTTGCAACTAACTTCCCTTATCATACAGAGGACTCTCAATTTATCCCTGATAATTATAAAAACACAATTGATTTTTTAAACATCAACCTTGATGAGAATGAAAACTTTTTCACAATGACCTCCGAGGCTATTTGGTATTATTTTATCAATAAGCCTGCTCCAACTGCATTTTCTGTTGTTTGGTTTGCTATGCCTGAATTTTATCAGGAGCGTGTTATAAATGATTTGGAAAACAATAATGTAAAAATCATTCTTTACAAAAACGACTATTGGACAAATGCAATAGACGACTTGACCAGTCAGGAAAGATTGCCGTTAATCGACAACTATATCAGAAACCACTACTCATTCTTTAAGAAAATTGATGATAATGAACTATGGGTAAGAAATTCTAAGGCACGATAATATTAAGAGAATGAGGAACCACTTTGATCTCTAACTCTTTACTCATTTTAATTGCCTCACCATCAATATTTACCCATCTTTTTTTTATTGATTTCACCGTTACTTCCGATGTGCGAATAATCTCAACATACTTCGATTTATCAATTTTTCGCCAATACATCAGACCGGCAAGAAAAGGCATCTCCACTATCAACGGCTTCTGCGATATTACAACATCCAGCAGTCCATCATCAACTCTTGCTTCCGGAGCAATTGGTGCATTATATCCAAACTGGTTAGAGTTGGCAAAAATAATAAACAGAGCCCTTTGCTTTATTGTTCTGCCATTTATTTCAATAATATATTTTTTAGGACTGTATTTCGTATATTCTTCTGTTGCAATTTTAAGATATGACAAGAATCCTCTGATTTTCGAGTTTGCATATTTTGCAGCAACCAATCCATCAAATCCAATACCTGCAAGGCTAACAAACACTTTGTCATTCACTTTACCCGTATCCATTTTTAGTGTATTACCTTTATTGATAACTTCAATGGCTCTTCTAAGATTTATGGGGATTCTGAGATGATGAGCCAGCCCATTCCCTGAGCCGGCAGGCACTATACCCAAAACAGAATTGGAATTGATAAGCTCCTTAGAAATTTCATTTACTGAGCCATCGCCCCCAACTGCTACAATAATATCTGTTCCTTTCCTGACCTCGTTAGCACTAATTTCGGTTGCATGGCCTGCATATTGGGTATATTCTATCCGATAATCAAATTTAGATTTATCAACCCAATTATTTATAGCGTTCTCTTTTCTTTTTGGCCCGCTAATTCCCGAAATAGGATTAACAATAAATATAATGCTCTTCTTTGCCATATATTCCTATTTAATGATCAGCTTATCGTAAACCACCCTATTATTAAATTGTTGAATAACAGCCTTTGAAAAACTATTCATTCTTAAAACAACCGCCGGTTTTTTGTTTAAAATATTCCACTTGAGAAGTCTGTCTTTGCGATAATTAAACAAAGCAACATCATTTTCTCCATTAAACTGGTAAAGATAGTCATCTTTTATCAACTGATATATTCCGTTCGAATATGATATTGCAAAATCAGGAGTTGTTGTATCAAAGATGCTTCGGCCAAAGGCAATGTAGTCTCTTCTATAGTTCAAATAATCAAGTACCGACGGCATAATATCTGTTTGTTGCGCAATCTTCGGACTAATAGTATCTTTCCATTTTCCAGGCTGATAAAAGACTATCGGTATTTCATATTGTCCCAGCGAATTTCTAAGCTCGGTGTGATAAACAAGTGATGTATGATCAGCAGTAAGAATAAAAAGGGTACTGTCGAACCATGAATATTTTGAAACAGTTTCAAAAAATTTACCAAGCGAATAATCAGCATACATAACACTTTCCTGTATCGGGCTCGGGCCTTTTCTGAATTTCCCCTTATATTTTTCAGGAATTGTAAACGGGTGATGTGATGACAATGTAAAGACAACAGAGCAGAAAGGCTTTTCAACGTCATCAAGCTTTTGTGCCGTATATTGCAGGAAAGGCTCATCAAAGATACCCCAGTTACCATCATAATCATCTTCGTTATTGTACTCTTTTCGTCCATAATAATTGTCAAACCCGGCAATTTTCGAATATGCTTCAAATCCCATTGTCCCGTTTGTTCCTCCATGAAAAAAGGCGGTTGAATATCCCATTTCCCTCAACATCCCTGCAATGGAGTTGATACTGTTACCCACATAAGGAGATGAAAGATATGGCGTCTTGAGCAATGCCGGAATACTTGAAATTATAGCCGGAATCCCTTCGATTGACTTGGTACCATTTGCAAATCCGTGAAATACAAGACTATGCCTCATCAATGAATCCAGCACAGGAGTATAGCCGACATAATTCCCGTTTTCAAGGTCAGGGTTAAGATACGCACTTTGTTCAGCCGAAAAGCTTTCAAGAATAATTATAAAAACATTTAAATTTCTGAATTTCTTTGTCTGATCAACTGTTATTACAGGATTAAATATTTTATCCAATTCTGCTTCATTCTTGAAATAATTAACCTCCTGCAAGGCCGATTCATCAATTGTTTTAAGCAACGTAAAAGGAGTATTAACAACAATAGGAAAATACATTGGTTTAGTATATTCACCGGCATTAATAATATTTATGGGTTTATCCTGAATTCCGCCCCTGATTGCAACTGCAGTAAATAAACCAATAATAATAGCCTTCAAGCTGTCGGTCAGAAATTGTTTTCTGCCGTAATTACTAAAATAGTTCAGGTTGAGTTTTAATTGTGAAGATATTAAGACAAAAGCAACAGAAAAAATCACAAACAGAATAGACGGAAACCAAAAATCACTGATAAAATCAGGTAATAGAGAAACAACCTCGTCCGAATTTTTATCCAGAAAGTCAAAAACATCCCAGGTCGTCCTTTTTAAAGTAAACCTGAAATAGATTAAATCAATAAAATTAACTGCAAAAGCAATGATATTCAACGAATAAAATAAGAGATCGCTGACAACCCTGATAAATTTTGTATATTTATATTTGTACGGAAAAGAGAGGAGAATGATATAAGGAATATTAACAACTGCAAGTGTAAATAAGTCAAAACGTAAGCCGGCAATTAACAGTACCCCAAAGTCTGGAATATCCAGACCCGGGAACATTCCCACATTAAAAAAATAAATCAGAATACGTGAAACTGATAAGAATATCAATGCTACAATAAGACGCAACAGCAGCACTGAATAGGCACCACCTCCACTTCTTTTCAGAAAATTCATTTAATTGAGAATATTAATAAACAGGGTGATCTCTATTTACAAAAGATAACATTGACTGTGCGCTCTGCTACAATAAAATTACCCGATTTATCATTTGCTCTGTAGGTTACACTATATACACCCGGCTCAGCAGTAACAACAGTCGATGTTGCTGTAATTGTGCTTGTTACATCGCCATCAACATCATCGTAAGCCTCTGCACCTGCATCAACATACGTGGCATCCACACAAACTGTAACAGGATTATCTCCAAGAATGGTTATAACCGGTGGTGTCGTATCCTTTTTCTCACAGGATGATAATGACGTAACAGATACTGACAAAAGAAAAATAACTGCAAAATAAAAAAATGATTTTTTCATTGTTATTATGATTTTAAATTTTTTACAAAACTAACAATTTTCAAATTTATTGTTAAGAATTTTTAATAGTGCATTACTTTCATTAATTTTTTTAACATATTTTTGCCAACTTTATTTTTATTATCCGTTTGGATATACATTTATATACTAAATGAAGGCAATGAAGGCAAAAAACAGGTTTTTTGATTTTAAAATGGGGTTTGCAGGTGCGATAGTTATGGGGATAGTTGTCTTCAGCATTAATTATTATGGAACAAAAAACCTCACCGGAGGCCTTACGGCAGCTTTAAAACAGTCCACATATACATTTTTTTTTGGTGGAACAATAATGAAAATTTGTGAAAATGTGGCTATTGAAGTCAAAAATCGAAGGAAGGCTCTAATTTTTGCAGTGATTGTCCCTTCTACAGTTTCACTACTTTTAACATTTGGGATGCACAACCTTAAAGGAACACCCAGGCCACTTGCTTCAACAATCCCTACTGCATTTTTTGTGATACCCTCAACAGCTGTTTGGGGTCGAAGAAAAAGAAAGCAATTCGACCTTCAGAACAAAGGGCTCATTCCGGAAAAAACAACCTTATAGTTGACCTCAGAACCAAACAGGTATTTAAAAGCTAAATAAATACAATTTCAAGATAACAACAACAGGGTTAATTATATCGAATATAACCCGTTAAAAAAGCTGTTAAATTTTAATAAAAAATTAATTATTGCTTATTTAATAATGTTGTCTATATTTGCACCCTCAA
>JAOZLR010000199.1 GCA_029934735.1 Bacteroidales bacterium | reverse complement strand
AAATCAATATCAGTAGTTTTAAAAACGAGTTCGCCATATCTGTTAAATATCCTGAAATCCAAAGACATAATTCCCGAGCCCCGTACATAAAGTATCTCATTCATTCCATCATTATTTGGGCTGAACGCTGAAGGAACTGCAGCAGTGCAATATGGGTATTCATCAATTACTATTGTGTCATATCCAGGGCATCCGGAATAATAGACTTCCACCCAATACTCTTCTCCTCCTTCAACACCCTCGACTTCTATTGTTTGCAAAGTTTCGCCAGTTGACCAATAGTAAGTGCCTCCCGGATATCCTGCGTCTAACAGCACAAATTCATCATTATGGATTATTGTGTCATTCCCAAGATAGGGATGAGGAGAAGGCAGAACACTCAAATAAACCGAATCACGCGCTTTGCATCCGTTCTCTCCTGTAACTTCAAGCCAGTATATTCCTGTGTTTGTGGCAACAACAGAGTTGTTTGTCGTTCCATCCTGCCACAAATATTCCTCATAGTCGCCTGGTGTTTCTATTTCAAATTGCAAACCTTCACAAATCTCAGAATCTTCACCAAGGTCAATTTCCGGAGACAGTAATCCCTCTACATATATCGTATCGGGGACGGTACAGCTTTCAGAATATATTGCCAGAACAGCATAAATTCCGGGACTGTAAACTGTGTAAGTTGGCCCTATGGAACCATCATCCCATTGAAAAAGTGTGGTTTCGTTCGGGTTGAAATTTTCGGTTGTTATTGTGAGCGAATCGCCACTGCACAGGTAAGCGGTATCAAATTCAAGCCCGTAAATATAGTCGGGAGCATCATCCCAAATCCAGCCCGTATTGTTTGAGATATTGTCGCTGTTGCCTCCGGCATAGAACACAGCTCCTCCGGTTGCATTGATGTCGCGCATTATGATAAAGTCTCCTGAAATGGTATCAGCTGTGGATGGCATATAAATGTCGGCCTGCATGTTTTGTGTAGAGGATCGTAAAGTTAAAGGGAAGCAGTTGTTTCCTCTTATATTCAGGTGTTGATTTATCGTTTGAGTAGTGTTGTTTGTAAGAGTGTAGGTTTTTCCCGGTGTTAAGGTCAGAATGTCAAAATTGTTAAAACCTCCAAAATTTCCCCAGTCGAATAGTGTTGCATCGTGGATTTCATTTTCCTGGTAAATTGATGCAAAGCCATAAATATAAAGTTTGCTCTGAATCTCATTGTTCCCGAAGATATTACCATTACCAAAAATTGTTACCTCACTATTAAAAATATTCTCTCCGTTTATACTGCCATTACCATAAATAATTGTTGTGTCGATTATGTTATTTCCGTTTATATTACCATTTGAGTTAAAGATGGCTGAGTAAATTTCATTACTGCCAATAACTGTTCCAACACCCTCAAACAGAGCGGAGTTTATAACATGATGGCCTCCATTGATTGTTCCACCCATCATAAAATGTGCAAAATTAACAGTATCATTATTATTTATTGTGCCTGAGCCTTTAAACACAACTGTGTCAATCGAACAGTCACCATAAATCGAACCGGCTGTGTTAAAATACACATCATCGAAAAAGCAATAAACACTATCATTTGTTATATCCGAAACATTAATATGTTCAACGTCATTATATACAATTGTGTCTTTGTATTTTGATTGGGTAGTAATGTCATTACTATATGTCAGGAATTGGTTACCTGCAATTATGAAAGAAGAATCCGCATCAATATTAAGTTTATATGTGTTTACGATCCATTTATCGGATGCCTTGAAAGCTGAAGTATCAATTAATAGTGTACGCAAATTTGTGTCAGTTGAGAGGAATTTATTGCAGTAGACTGCATAACCATTGGTGTTCAGCTTTCCGTGGATAAGTTCGAGATCTTCAAAAGTAGCAAAATCATCTATGTAGGTCCATCCGCCTTCCCGTCCTCTGAAAATGGCATCACTTTGAAATGATTTGCCCTTCATCTCAATTGTTCTGCCTTCCTCCTGAGATTCAAAATAGGTTGGGCCCTGATACAATAAATGTAATGAGTCGTTGAATAAAAGAGAGCCATAAATATACATTCCGTTTTCGAAAGGGCCGTTAAAAACAGGATTGTAAAAATCAGAGCCGGCCCAGCTCATATTACGACAGGTTGGGTTTTCGATATCAAGAGTTACAGTGTCACCTTGTTCTGAGAAGGACAGGGTGTCGAAATAAACATCATCCACAGGTGATGGAATACAATAACCACCCTGTCCGCCACTTACAGGTGCCCAATGCAATGAATCACTCCAGTTACCGGTGCCGTCAACCCAAAATAATGCAATAGATTCCGCTGTATTTATTTCCCAGCCATCGCCATTATTTCCAAGGTCCACAGAGCTGTTTGCAATAAATGGCAAATTCCCTTCAGCTTCCAAATCCCTGATATTTGCAAATTCAATCTCTACCGTACCATTGGTTTTCTTAAGAGTAGCTCTTTTACCGTCAAAGTCCGACATCAGAATAATATTTCCGGTACATAGCCCGTTTGCATTAAAATTATCATTGATTATTTGGGTTGAGTCATGCTCGAACAGGTATTTATTTGCATTAGTAAGGGTAAGGTCATCAAATGTGTTATTTCCATAAAAACTTCCCTTATCAAGTAATGTTGCAGTTCGTATTATGTTTTGACCCTGTATAAGAGCATCATCAATAATTATTGTTGTGTCTATTTTGTTAGAGCCTTCTATGTATCCTCTTATATAAAATAAAGCAGTATCAATCTGATTTGAACCTGTTGCTCTTCCATCGTTATAATAGTAAGCTATTTCCACAATATGATTCCCCAAAAGCCTTCCGTCATAGGTATTGAAGATTGCCGTTTTAATGGTATCACTATCATATACATATCCGGAAATACCATTAAAAATAGCCGTATCAATTGTGCAATTTAAATTAATTGAACTATAATCGCCGTTATGTTCTACTACATTAAAAACGCAATATGCATCATTTTTTAACTGCGCATTCATCCCATATTGATGTACATTATGATAAATTTGTCTTATAGCATTTTTATTGATGATCAGTGCATTGTCGGAAGTTGTAACCAGGACAGATGAATCAGCGTGTAGATCAAGGTTTGAGCCGTCCACATATATCTTTGCACTAAGACCTGATGCCCTGATTGTATCATCGTGCAAATAAAGTTCTTTATAACAGGTGTCTCTGACATAGAACTGTCCACATTGAATTCTTTCACCATCAGTGCCTAATGAACCTCGGTCGTGATAAATTGTATCGTAAGTTGAAATTTTGTCAAGCAGTGTCCAGCCTCCGTAGCTACCCTGAAACCTCACATTATTATGAAACTGATTTTTTGCTGATTCTACAGTCTTGTTGCCATCGGTATCCTCAAAGTGAGTTTCTCCCTGAAATGAGAAATCCATAGCTTCAATCAATTTGAGAGAACCGTAAATTTTCAGGTTTGTTGTGTCCGGCCCATAAAAGGTTGGTGCGTTTGCACCTGTCCAATCCATGTTGTGGCAAACTGCATTGCGGATATCAACTCTGACCTCCTGACCTCCTGACGTAAATGAAGAGCCATCGAAAAAGACATTATCCAATTCTGTTGGAGGACAGTGACCACCACCACCACCTGAAATTTCGTCCCAATGAGATGATTCTGTCCAGTTTCCCTGACTATTTACCCAGTATAGGTCTCTTGGGGTAAGTTCATCAATGTTCCAGTTAACATTATTTCCAAGATTCACAGTTTGCAAAGCCTCGAATGGCACACTGCCGGACGCTTCAATATCCCGCAATGAAAGATGTGTTCCTTTTACATCACCATTTGTTTTGGATATTATCGCACGGCTTCCGTTATATGATGATTTAATCCAGATAGGGTTTTCACAGGTTCCTGCTATTGCAAGACTATCGTTAATTATCTGAGTTTTATCAAATTCAAAAATGTATTCAAATCCGGGTGTAAAAATTAGTGTGTCAAACGAATTCTCTCCAGCAAAATTTCCGTCACAATTAAGGTAAGCGTATTGCGAAATGTTACTTTCACGGAAATATACCATTTTTTTATAAAAGGAATGCCCAATCTGATTAGTGCCATATATCTTTGCAGTATCTCCTGCATATAAATAGTTAATTGTGTTGTTATCCTCAATAATTGTCCAATCTCCCAGGTAGCAATAACCAATATTGTTTTGGCCGGCGATTATCCCGTTATATTTAAAAACAGCTGTATCAATGATATGATTCCCTGTTATTTTGTTTCCACCAGTTGTGTCGAATTTAGCATATTTTATTGTATCACTGTCATTAACTGTTCCATATCCTTTAAATTCAAGATAATTGATATAACAGTCACCACTGACATTTCCCGAAGCTAAAAACAACAACGTGTCGTAATAGATATATGCAGAATTGTTTTGAACATTTGCAGCCATGTTTGTTAAAAACACTGCATTATAAGTAAGAGTGTTTCCCTGGAAATTAGTGATGGTACTCCCTACATTTATTATTGATGTCCCGGATTGAAAATCAAGACCTGTTCCGTTTAAAACCCAGGATACTGATACAAAAATTTTAGAAGAACCAAGTGCTAAAGCTCTTTCATTTGGATTTGATGAGTAAAAGCTGCTACAAATAACAGGTTTGCTATTTGTGTTAAGAGAACCATAATTGAAATAAATATTACTTTCAGCCTTCAGAGTATCAGATAATGTCCATCCTCCTCCTATACCTTCAAAATAGACATTGTTAAGGAAAGAGTGCCCGCTCATTAATATTGTGTTACCTTCATTGGGTGACTCAAAGGTTATAGTACCGTCATAGTTAAAATCCATCTCTTCAATAAGCGTAATGCTGCCAAATATTCGCAGATTTTCAGAATTTGAATTCTCAAAAGCAGGGTGATGAAGTGCACCTGTCCAGATCAGGTCTCGGCACACTGCATTTTCAGCATTAACCGAAATTACCAGATTGGAATCAGGAAAAGAGCTATCATCGAAGTAAACATCATCGCCGGCAGTGGGAGGGGTGTTGTGCAACACACTTCCTCCTGATGATTGTGCCCAGTGGTTAATGTCTGACCAGTTGCCTGTACCCCCAATCCAGTAATAATCGTCTGCAAAAGAGTGTGCTACATTCAGTAACAACAGAGCGAATAATAGAAATATACCGGATAGTTTTATACTGTTTTTCATTAGAAATAAAATACCTTGCTAAAATATGGAAAATTATTAATGATAAAGAATAATTTGATGAAAA
>JAOZLR010000198.1 GCA_029934735.1 Bacteroidales bacterium | reverse complement strand
ATACAGACCAAATGACTGTACAACAGTTGATAGAGAAAAAGAATTTTACCTTTAAATTTCTTGTTACGAAAATTAATGACAAACTTGTAAAAAGAGATGAGAGGGATAGTGCTATTGTGAGAGATGGAGATGATGTTGCCATTATTCATCTGATAAGCGGAGGATGACCTGACCTTCAGGGATTTGTTGCGTCAGATTTTGCGACATGTGAATCATGAAGTGTTTTATTGTTAGTCAAATATATAGATTCATATACAATTTGTATTAAATGTAGCTTATTATGAAAAAGAAAACAAAAATAGGGATTATCATTTGCGATCGCTATCGTTCTTGCGCAGGTGGAAAATGTTTCAGGGCTCTTCAAAAAAGGGAAGGAGCGTTCAATATTTATAAAGACAACGAAGATGTAGAGCTAGTTGGTTATACATCATGTGGTGGATGTCCGGGAGGTAATATTGAATATGCCCCGGAAGAGATGAAGAAAAATGGCGCTGATGTAGTTCATTTTGCCACGGGGTTCATTGTGGGATATCCACCTTGCCCTTATATAAATCATTTTAAAGAGTTTATCAGGGAGAAATATGGAATGAAAGTAGTGGTCGGAACACATCCTATTCCTGAAAAGTATCTGATAACTCACACAAAACTGGAAACATGGAAAGCCTCAGAATGGAATGAGCTGTTGGAGCCGACAATGTGTGATGAGAAGACAAGGCTTGCTTATAATTGAAATCTGTAATGATTCGGAAAAGTAAAATATTTGCTCCTGCATCAAAAAGCTATCTGCAAAGGGCAATGATTATTGCTGCTTTGACAAAGGGAAGGACTGTCCTGAGGAATATTTCCTGGTGTGATGATACTCTTGCCGTTAAGGGAATAGTCCAACAACTTGGAGCCTCAGTCAGGGAAGAAAAACGCAATCTGATCATTGAATCAAACGGATTAAATATCCGGAAAAACAGTTTTTGTGTGGGAGAATCTGGGCTTGCGGTCAGGATGCTAAGCCCGATTTTAGCATTAAGCGATAAAGAGGTGATCTTAAAAGGGAAAGGCTCTCTCCTAAACCGTCCGGTAAGTATTATTGCTGATGCTTTAGAACAACTTGGTGTTAGGATAGAAACAGTAAATAATTTTCTGCCGATCAAGATTCTGGGTCCCGTTAAGCCGGGAAAAATTGAAATTGACTGCTCTTTGTCTTCACAGGTTCTGACGGGATTGCTAATTGCTCTGCCCCTTGCCGATGGAGATACTGAAATCAAAGTCCTCAATCTAAAAAGCAAACCTTATATTGAAATGTCTCTTGATATCGTAAAGCATTTTGGCGTTGAGATAGTTAATGACAATTATCAAACTTTTTTTATAAAAGGAAATCAAAAATACAAACCAACGGAATATGTTATTGAAGGGGACTGGAGTGGTGCCGCCTTTTTATTGGTTGCGGGTGCAATTTCTGGAGAGGTAGAAGTTTTAAACCTTGCTTACAACTCAAAACAGGCTGATAAAAGGATTATTGATGTGTTAAGAAACTCCGGTGCGGATGTTATTATCAATGATAATTCTGTTATTGTTAAAAAGAACAATTTGAATCCCTTTGAATTTGATGCTACAGACAGTCCCGATTTATTTCCTCCGCTTGTTTGTCTTGCTGCTGCCTGCAATGGCATATCCGTTATAAAGGGAGTATCACGTCTAAAGTATAAAGAGAGCGACAGAGCAATAGCCTTGAAGAAAGAGTTTGAGAAAATTGGAGTACGAATTGAGCTTTCGGAAGATTATATGAAAGTATTCGGTGCAAAGATCAAAGGAGCCGAGATTGATTCAAGTGGAGATCACCGGATAGCAATGGCTGCCGGCGTGATAAATCTTGTTTCGGATACAGAGATTATTATCAATAATAAAGAGGTTGTTGAAAAATCATATCCGGCTTTTTTCAAAGATATGAATGTATTGGCGGGTATTTAACTACAGTTACTTATTCAGAATTATTTTTAAATCAGAAACTTTTATGCCATTATAGACCTTAAACTCATATGGATTGCCATCTTTAATTGGCTCGGGTATGTTCTCTGCAAGTTTTTCCCAGTCATCTTTGGTTAGATTTTCGATAAACCCGGCAAACTCATCACCTTCGTCATTTTCAGGGATATATTTAAAATATAAATTAGCAACCATTTTCAGCATATCAAGGTAAGATCGCAAATCATCAGTTGTTAACGCTTTTGCACTTTTGACACCTGCTATTGCAACTTCGCTAATGGAGTTATGCTTGAATATTTCAGTCTTTAAGAGCAATTCAATGTCAAAGGCAAACTGTTTGGCAATTGTTCCGGGAAGTATTTTTCTTGCATTTTCTGCAGTAAAAGCGTTAAAACCACACTGTGTATCTGCAATATAGTTTATTTGGGGTATCAGCCTTTTCCACAGATAGATAAATAGTTTTTCTTCAGGATTAGTTCTTCCCGGCTGTAAGAAAACAGAAGTATCTTTCCATCTGGATCCTATTGCTGCATTCTTTCCTTCATTAATTATTGAATCTATTAACAGACCAGCCTGTCCAAGGTGAATAGAAAGATCGGCATCAGTGTATAAAACAATGTGATTTGGTACTTCTATCTGCGTGGCAGTCCATATTCCAAATTCAATTGAGCCTCCTTTTCGACTCTCGTCCACATTTCTTAATTCTTTGACTACAGACACCTTTTTTTCAATAGCATCTTCCAGAAATAGGACTTTTACATTATTTTTTTTATATCGTTCATTTAAAATTTTTTGTGCAATTGTCCCACTGTTATCAGGACATCCGTCATCCACTACATACATATCCCACGAAAAATTCGTTTTGCCTTCAAAAAGCCAGTTAATCTGTTCAATTTTCTGATGAAGAAAATCTTCGCCATTAGGATGGTCTTCAGCAGTAAGTATGCGTTGGTGCTCTTTATAAATTGCAAAAATTATTGACAAATGCACCTTCTCGCTAATTGCTTGAATTGTTTTTTTTGATTTGGCAAGTTTAACTGCAAGGTGTATAATCAATGAAAAATCATCTTTCTGTTCAGATAATAACTCTTCAATGTCCTCTATCTCAACAGAAAGAGGCGCAGTTTCTAATATTTTGTCAGCAATCTCTGTGACTCGGGAAAGTATGCCGGTATCAGTAAGTTTGATAGAAACAGGTAAATCATTATTCAGTCCTTTAAGTAGGATTAACATATCTTGAATCATCTCTATTTGGTTTTTGTGGGTGTAAAAATAGTATAAATCATTAAAGTGTTACTGAATATTTTATGACAATATAATAAATTCAAAAAGAATTGAAACCTAAATACAGAACTTGCCGTAAAAACCGATAAGTTTAAATTAAATATTAATAAATTTTGAAGTGATGAAATTTTTAAACTCTTTAATCCGAAAAATGCTTGCAGCCGGTATTCTGATTTTTATTGGAATAACTGTAAATGCGCAAAATACTGATGAACTTGTAGCACAAGATGAAACAAAGGCAGATGTTTTAGTTAATGCTACTGATGTCGTCAGTGAAAGTGAAACATTAGAGAATAATTTTCTTGATTTGTATGAAGTTAAAGTGAGTGATGCAAAAGATGCAAAGATTGTTATGGATACTAAATTGTTTTCAGAGCCAACTGTGTCTTCCGAATCTCTTGGTTCATTGCCTCAGGGCACAATTGTTAAAAGTTACAAGATGCTGGCTCGTGAACAAATGTGGGCTATTAAATATAATGGTGTGTGGGGTTTTGTTCCCATAACGTCGTTAATGCAGGTTAAGCTCAGAATAGATGTGAAACCGTCGAAATATGACAAGCCTCCCAAACTGAAGGCAAGTGCAAAGCTCATTTATCCTGAGGCGGCAAGAAAGATGGGAATAGAAGGCCAGGTTGTGTTGCTTATCCATATTGGAAAAGATGGAAAAGTGAATGAGACCAAGACTGTAAAGAGTATTCCTGAACTTGATGATGCAGCAATTGCTACTGTTAAAAAAGTAAAGTTCAAGCCTGCTGAATATGAAGGTAAACCTGTTTCCGTTTGGGTAAGGTTTCCTGTAAATTTTAAATTGCAAAACTAAATTAGAGGACTTCTGCAACGACAAAAGTGCTGCCACCTATAAATATAAGGTCATCAGCATTTGCATTTAAAATCGCACTTGCATAAGCTTTAGAAACTGAAATAAATGATTTGCCCGGTAATTCATATTGCCGGGCTTTTCTTTTAAGCATTTCCTGATCAAGTGCTCTTGGTATCCTGGCCTTGCAAAAGTAATAGTTAGCCTTCTTCGGAAAAAGCTCTAATATTCTGTCAATATCTTTATCATTAACCAATCCAATTACAAAGTGAAGTTTGTTATGCGGAGTTTTGTTGATTTGAGAGATTATTTCTTTAATGCCATCAATATTATGGCCTGTGTCGCAAATGGTTAGAGGTGTTTTATTGAGGACCTGCCATCTGCCGGTTATTCCTGTTTGTTTTACAACATTACGAAAACCATCTTTAATATTATGTTCAGAAATAGTAAACTCTAAGCTTTTTAGAATCTCAATAGTTTGAAATGCCGTAACGATATTTTTTTGTTGATAAAAGCCAGCCAATCCGGATATTAATCCTGTAACATTTTTATTTTTTACTGATAATATATCCAGAATCAACTCTGGAGAGCTGTCGTAATCTGTGATACAATTGAGTATAGTGAAATTTTGATCTGCAAACAGGATTGATGAATCATTCTTATTCGCAAAATCTACGAAAATGCTTTCTGTTTCCTTTTGTGTTTGACCTATTACAACAGGTATTCCCGGTTTTATAATACCTGCTTTTTCTATTGCGATTTTTTGAAGTGTATCGCCAAGGAATTGTGTATGGTCAAAACCGATATTCGTTATAACCGAAACAATTGAATTCACAACATTTGTTGAATCCAGCCTGCCACCCATTCCGGTTTCCATTATTGCAATATCAACTTTTTCATCCGAAAAATATTTTATGGCCATCCCAAAAGTATATTCAAAAAATGATGGCTTTATTGTACTGAATTTTTCTTTATGGCTATTTACAAAATCGGTAACATATTTTTTGGGAATTTTTTCCCCGTTTACTTTTATCCTTTCTCTGAAATCTTTCAAATGAGGAGATGTGTATAGGCCAACCTTTAAACCTGATGATTGTAAAACAGATGCGATGAAGTGTGAAACTGAGCCTTTTCCATTTGTCCCGGCAATATGAACCGACCTGAATCTATTTTGAGGAT
>JAOZLR010000197.1 GCA_029934735.1 Bacteroidales bacterium | reverse complement strand
TAATTTTTGGAAGTATCCTCGGAATCGTTTACCTCTCAAACAGAAAAAAGGAACGTATGGCAATAATTGAACGGGGACTCGATCCGAAAAAGTATCTCGACAACAAAACCTCAAGAGATTTATCGCTAAAATATGGCTTGCTACTGATTGGTGTTGCGCTCGGTATTTTAATTGGAAATATTTTATCGGTTACTGAATCGTTTATTGATGTTCCTGAAGCTGCCTATTTTTCAATGATCTTTCTTTTCGGCGGTCTTGCACTTGTGATAAATCATTTCCTTGCAAAAAAGCAGGCTAATGAAATTGAGGCAAAATAATTAGCTCCACAAGGTAGTTACTACCAATAAAAACCCGTATTGCAACTGCAATGCGGGTTTTTATTGTTATGTTACAAAATTCTATGTTGGCTTAGTATAACCTTCAAACCAAATTTTTAACTGGGCTACCTTTTCACGACTTACAATAATCTCTTTTTCAAACTCTATATTTAATTCAATCTTCAACCTGCTGTTTGAATAAACCACAACATCACTAATTGCATTGATATTTACTATAGATGAGCGGTTTGTCCTAAAAAATAAGTTTGGATCAAGACTCTGCTCCAACTCCTCTAATTTGAAATCAATAATGTATTTGTTTTGTTTGTTTGTCAAAATATAAACAATTCTGCCTTCGGCATAAAAGAGATTAATATTTGCAGCTTCAACAGACCGGATATGATCACCTATTTTTACCAAAAAACGAGTTTTATACGATTTATTCATTTGCAATAACACCCGGCTCAGCTCATCGTATTGCATTCTCTCCTTGTTTGCCGGCAGATTTTCTCTCAACAATTTTATTTTTTCCATACTCCGAAAAAGGTCATTGTAATTCAAGGGCTTTAACAGGTAATCAATGCTATTGACTTTAAAGGCTTGTATCGCATATTCATTGTATGCTGTAATAAAAATCACAGGTGTGTTCACTTCGGTTCTACCAAATATTTCAAAACTAAGGCCATCAGTTAACTGGATATCCATAAACAGCAAATCGGCCTGATTTTCCGGATTATTCAACCATTTAACAGATTGCTCAACAGATGTACATACTCCTGCAATTACAATTTCAGGGCTGTATTTTTTGAGCATTTTTTCCAACTTTTCTACAGCAGGTTTTTCGTCTTCAATAATTAATACTTTCATACGTTTATGCGTTTATAACTAACTCTGTGTTAATTAATTCATCTTCCACCTCAATCAAAGATATCTCAAAATAACGATTTCCATTTTCACTCCACATTTTATAGCCTTTTTCAGAATAATGAGCATAAGCCTTAATAAGGAAATCCAGCCGTTCTTGTACAATATTAATTTTGTTTATCTTTTTATTCAATTTGTAGTTTACCAGCAGTGAATTTTCGCTGTTACTTATTTTGAAAACTAATGGCAGATATTTGTTTATAATATTCTCTGATAATGCAAATTCCAATATTAATTGCATTGTCCCTGGAATTAAATTTAATTTCTGAGCCTTATCCTCAACATTAATATCAAGCGAAAAGGATTTATCAAATTTTGCTTTGAATACCTTAAAAATTGGGTTTATCGAAATTAGTTCTTCTTTTAACGAAACCAGCTCATTCTCTTTGTTGTCAAGAGTGTAGCGATAAATCTCTGATAGATAGCCTATCAATCCGTCAGCTGATTCATTGTCCCTGTGCAATTCACTGATAATAATTTCAAGTGATTGAAATAACAATTCCGGGTTCACCTGATTTTTGAATGACTGCAACTCTAGTTCAAGGTTTTCCCGTAGTGCTTTTTCCCTGTTGACCTTCGATGCATTTTTCTTATTAAGAAATATCAGACTGAAAAAAAACAAGTTGTAAAAGATACCGGTGAACAGGTAAATTGAGTTGAAAGTTATAAGTTCTGTTCGGATTGCATTGAATCCTTCGATATAGGTGAAATAAGCATATAAAAATGTACTTACGATAAGAATTGTGAAAATAATTGACGAAATATACTGGAATATTATCCTCAATGTTAAATCCCTTGTGACCGGATATATTTTATTTAATATAACGATCACCAGACGGTTTCCTTCAAAAAAAATAAAAGTAAGGCTTATTACAAAAAGAACCTCCCTGCTGAAAAAATTCTCAGTCAACATATTTAGCGAATCGAAGAACATCAATATCAGCAAATAAATCAGTATCCCGAATAAAGGTGGGGCTGTCAGCCTGAAAATGTAGCTATTATAAAAATATTTAGTCATTTATCACTGGCAATTTAACTGTAAAAAAATTATCAAAAATTACTACAATATCCTTTTTTGCAAAATATTTATATCTCTGTCTGATATTATCCAATCCTATTTTGTGAGAAAATATATCCCTATTCCGAAGCTTATTAACCGTTGCATCATCGGTTTTTGTCATTTCCGGTTTTTGAATAACATTATTCCTGACAACAACAAACTTCGAATCTTCGTAATAAATTTCAACTTTCAATGTTTGTCCCTTACATATATCATTGTGCTTTATAGCATTTTCGACAAGCATCTGGATTGTTAATGGTGGAATTAAGGTTTTATCAGGTGTTGGGGCGATATTAATCTCTATATCAATACAATTTTCAAACCTTATTTTTTGCATAAAACAGTAAGCCTCTACCATACTTAGCTCTTCAGAAAGTTCTACAAGTTTATGATTATCAGTTTCTAAAATATATTGATACGTTTTGGCCAGCTTCCTGATGTAATCCTCAGAAATATGAATATCTTTATAAAGAAGAGAAGAAATAGTATTTAGTGCATTGAAAAGGAAATGAGGGCTAAGCTGACTTTTTAATGCTTCAAATTGCAATTTTAACTGGTCTCTTTCGATATTTAATTTTTCGATTTGTACAAAAGCATATTGATTGTATGAAAAAACAGAGAAATTTACAAGGGAAAAAATGTAGATAATAACGACAGTAATTATCCCGAATTTCACAGCTCCATCCCAGTATTCAGCCCAGAATGTTTTGTTATCCTCCACAGGAACTATCTGTTCGACATAAGCATACACATAGACGAAAGCCAATAGTACAAAAATCAATATGCCGGTTAGAGTTTCTACTAAAAAACGTAATGTGATATTTTTATTCCAGGGAATAAACCCGTTGAACTTCCGGTTTGCAAAATATAAAAATGCTCCACCGACATTAACAAGGAAAATTACAATCAGTAATTCCAGCCATAACTCTTTTCCAGGCCATAAGCTCGTTTCGCTATAATAAAGAAAAAAGAACAGACCGATTGACAGCAGAGTACTAATAATGAGGTTTCGCCAAATCCAGTGCATAAAAGGCCTTTAAAATGTGAATTAATAAAAGTGCTTTCTACGGGTTTAATTCTTCAAAGATAAACGTTATTAGTGAAATACTACACGTTTTTACAATTTTCATAAACGCAATTGCTACTCAATATTTAATCCATCAGCTTATCAACCACGCGCCTGTATTCCGAATCAGATGTGAGGGTCTTGGCAGTACTCATATACAACTTTTTAATCTCAGGATCTTTTACAAATTCAGTATCTGCAAGCCTAAGCAATACAGAACCTTTTTCAGTATTTGATGATATCTTTCTTGTACTTTCCAGAAGTTTGTAAGCTGTATATTTATTAAATGCCGGGTTTGAGATCATTGTACGTAGTACGCGGCTATGCTCTGTACTACTAGAAAATTTTGAAGTTGCTAAAAAGAATCCATCAACTACAGCCTCATCGTCGAAGGGCATATAATCAATTGCTGAAGACAAAACTGAGCCCATCTCGCTATTAGATGAAAGCCTGCCTGTTGTTTCAAAAAACTGAGCCCATGAACTGGTATTCAATTCATGATTTTGTAAAGTATATTTTAAAACACTTCTTGTTTCTGAATTACTTGTCATACTATTGATTGCAAGAAAATATGCTTCATTAATTTTTGGACTTTCCAGGTTTAATGCATCTATCGACCTTAACACGCTACCCATCTCCGTATTTGAAGTCAATTTTTTAATACTACCTAGTAATCTTACATAGTTGTCCTCATTCAAATGATAATTCTTAATAAGGTATTGCATTGTCCTGCCAGCTTCAGTGTTACTGCTCATTCCATCAATGGCGTTAAAATAGGCTGTGCTTATACTGGGATCCTTCATATCAAGAAAATCAAGCGACCTCATCACAGAACCCATCTCTGTATTTGAGCTTAACTTTTTTGTACTTATCAACAAACGGGAATAAGCTTGTGTGTTTAGTTCCTGTGATATTTCAGTATTGCGGAGAACTCGTCCACGTTCGGTATTGCTCGACATTTTATCAATACAGGCAAAATATGCTTCTGTTACCTTTGGGTCATTAAAATCAATTTTCGCTGAAATATTTGTTAGTATTGAACTCCGTTCGCTATTGGATGACAATTTTGAAATGCTGTTGAAATATCCAACTGCTGTTGTATTATCCCTCAGGAATAAATCACTATACCTTCTAAACAGCCTTCCACGCTCTGTGTTTGAGCTCATCTCATTAGCTATTGAAGAGGTGACTGCAAGTAGCTCATCGCTCTTTAGAGAGAAATTATTCAGCAAGGCCTCAAAGTACTTAGCCATGACCGTGTTTGATGAAATTAAATGAATCTCCTCCAGAACGCCGTCAACACCTCTCTTAGAAAATATTCTTTTTGTTCTGCCTTCGGCATCAATACCTGTCATACGGATTATTTCAAGCAGTACATCGGCCATCCATTTCCTGCCTTCAGGCTCATACGGCTCCTTTTGCCTGCCTTCATAATACTCATAAGTTAAGTTGCCTTTTGAATTGCTCTCAACCGTAATACTACGCTTATTTCCAAAGGTCTTTTTTGAAAACTTTAAATACCCACCCGGTGATATGCTTTTTATACCGGTGTCATCATCATTTACTTTAATATCCCCTTTTACCTGTATATCATAATTGGCAAAACCATCGGAATATTTGCATTGGTATTTGCCATTGGACGTTTGCTGGTTATAAGCATAGCTCTGAGCAAAAGAGGTATTAAGCAGAAGAACAAAACTCAGAATAATAACAGTTGTTAGTGATTTGAAAAATGAAGTTGCCATAATTTAGGATATTTATTGATTTACAAAATGATGCTATCAAGTGCAAATTTGGGAATTAAAAGCCCTATAAAAAAGCGAATTGAATTGAACCGTCAAATTGATGTAGTGAAGTGCAGGATAAATGTATTCATCTGAAGCAGGATTATACAAAT
>JAOZLR010000196.1:3993-5332 GCA_029934735.1 Bacteroidales bacterium | reverse complement strand
CTTTCTGGATGTGGCTGCTGGTGAAATGATAAAACTAAGAGCCGAATTTAAAAACATATAAAGTATTGAATTAATTCTTTAAAACCTGTAACATCTTATTTTTTTATAAGTCATAATATTAAGAAAGAAAAAGAATTGCAAACAATATCAAAGGACATACACGGAGAGTTAATTGAAAAGTGCTGCAAAAATGATGGTTTGGCACAGCTCAAAATTTATAAACATTATTATAGACAGATGTATAACACAAGCCTTAGAATAGTAAACAACCCCCAGGAAGCAGAAGATGTGATGCAGGATTCTTTTTTAGATGCATTTCGCAAGATTCAAAATTATACTGGGGAAGGTAGTTTTGGAGGCTGGCTCAGAAGCATTGTTGTTAATAATTCGCTGGATGCTTTGAGAAGAAGAAAAGAAGAGCTGTCATTAGATGAGGTTCAGGTTGAAATGCCAGAACCTGAAGATATATACGATAAAAATATTGAATACAGAATTGATGAAATTAAAGATGCGATTAACAAACTTTCAGATGATGACAGAATTATCATTTCACTCTTTTTATTTGAAGGGTATGATCATGACGAAATTTCACTAATATTAAATATTTCAAATAATGCATCAAGAACAAGATACTCAAGAGCTAAGAAAAGATTGCTGCGTATCTTAACTGTTCACCGTGCTGAAAGCATATTTAACCTTAATTAGTATTATAATGAAAGGAATTGAAGATATAATCAGGAAAAACAGGGAGGCATTCAACAGTGAAAGCCCTTCTGCCGATCATTTCGACAAGTTCAGAAGTAAGCTGGATCACTTTCATTCCGAAACAAATAAAAATTTCTTCCGGAAATATAATATTGCTATAAAGGTGGCTGCTGCAATTGTTGTGTTTGTTACCATATCAACTTTGTTTTACAGTGATAAGTTTAATAGTTTACAACTACTTGTATCTGAAAGTCTTGCCGCCTTAGAATTACCCGATGAGCTAAAAGATGTAATGAATTATTACAATCTGATTACTGATGACAGAATCGCTCAAATCGATAAAGTGGCAATATCAAAAGCAGAATCGGAGAAAGTAAAGAGTATGGCTGAAGCACAAATTCAGGATATTGATAATAATATTGCAGAATTGGAAAAAGAGCTTATAGAGAATCCTAATAATCAGCGAATAACAGATGCCATAATTTTGAATCAAAAGAAAAAGGCAGATTTAATGAATAGAATTTTACTTATTATGAATCAAAAAAACAAATTAGCATCACACTAATATTAATACTATGAAAACAATAAAAACAAGTTTAGTCCTGCTCCTGTCAATACTTCTTTCAGTACAACT
>JAOZLR010000196.1:0-3893 GCA_029934735.1 Bacteroidales bacterium | reverse complement strand
TCGTTAAACTGCCAAAAAGTATTAGCATTGAGGTTGACAACAAATTCGGGGATATAATTATTGATGAGGTAGATGGAAAATGTGATGTCAATCTTGGTTATGGAAAAATTAAGGCCAAACGGCTTATGAATCAGAATAATAACCTTGTTATTAAATTCAGTGAAGGGTATATCGGCTATGTTGAAAGTAGTGAGCTTGAGCTAAAATATTCAGAGCTTGATATAGAAGAAGCTGTCGATATGATTGCCGAAACAAAATTTTCAGAGTTTAAAATCGGCAGTATCGAAGTATTAACCCTTGAAACTGGTTATGACGATGATTACATTGGCTCCGTTCGCGATCTGGATATTGAGTCAGGATTTTCGGATGTTGAAGTAAGAAGTCTGGGAAAAAGGCTTGTAGCTGACTGTGATTACGGAGAGCTAACTGTAAAACAGGTTGCCAAGGATTTTACCTTAATTGATATAACAAGCAGCTTCTCAGAAGGTACAATCGGGCTTTATCCAGGTGTAAGTTTTAAAATTGTTGCTACTGTTAAAATGGGCGACCTTGATTTTCCGGAAGATAAAGCAAGATTTTCGGTTGTGGACTTGTCCGGGTCATCTAAGAAATACGAAGGAGTTGTCGGGGAAGGTGGTGAGACCAATGCAAGGATACTTATCGAATCAAAATATTCGGATATTACACTCTATTATAGATAAGGCTATAGATTATTGATTTAAACACATTATTAATTTAAATAGAAATTATACAATTATGAAAAAACATTCAGTAAGAAGATTCACAGGTGTGACATTAATACTTGGAATAATTTTGATGATGCAAACTGGATGCACATATGCATTCAAAGGTGTTAGAGGAAACGGGAATATAGTGAAGCAAGAGAGGAATATTTCAAGTTTTTCCGGTCTTGAAGTTGGTGGGGCTTTCAGGGTTTTTCTTACACAAGGTGATGAGGAAAAACTTGTTGTGGAAGCTGATGAAAATCTTTTGGATATCATTGAAACAAAAGTGAGGGGAGGAACTCTTATTATCAGTACAAATGAGAATATTAAGCAGTTTAAAACTATGAATATCTATCTTACATTTAAGGATATTGATGATATGGAAATCAGTGGTGCTTGTCATCTTTCAGGCGAAAACAAATTCAGGTTCAACGATCTTGATATGGATTGCAGTGGTGCATCGGAAGTGGATATTAAGTTATCAGCCAACTCCCTGAATATGGATATCAGTGGTGCCAGTAGTGTTGACCTTTTTGGTAGTGCCGAAAGAATCAGCCTTGACATTTCAGGTGCATCAAGCCTTGATGCTTATGAACTGGAAATGGTTGATTGTGATATTGAAGTCAGCGGTGCTGCAAATGCAAGGATATCAGTCAACAATGAGCTGTCAGCAGAAGTATCAGGTGCATCAAAACTGCGCTACAAGGGAAACCCCAAGATAATAAGCCACGAGGTATCAGGGGCCGGAAGCTTGAAGAAGGTAGAGTGAATATTTTATATTGAAGATATTTTCAAGAATGAGTTTACTAACTTTGAAATTCCATCCACACAAGAGCACTTGCCCCCAGTATGGCAGCATCGCCCGGGGGTAATTGCGAAGGTAGCAGGTTGACTTTATTCTTGTAAATATTTAAAAGCGATTTTTCCATATATCTCTTTGTAGGTTCAAAGATCAGATCGCCGGCCTGTGCCAGTCCGCCAAACAGAAAGATTGCTTCGGGGCTGGTATGAGCAATGGTATCTGCTAGTTTCTCTCCAAGAATTTTGCCAGTATAATCAAAAGCCATTTTTGCAATGATATCTCCTCTCTTCGCTGCCTGGTCAATCATTTTGGAAGAAAGGTCATTATAACTCACATTTCTAAATTCGCTTGGGTCTATTCTATCTGCCAAAAGCTCAAAAACAGTTCTTTTTATTCCATTTGCTGAAGTGTATGTTTCAAGGCAACCTCTACGCCCGCATCCGCAGATACGTCCTTCAGGAACTGCGATAACGTGTCCTAATTCTCCGGCAAATCCATCATGCCCGTAAACCATTCCTCCATTCACCACAATTCCACTTCCAACACCTGTTCCCAATGTAATCATTATGAAATCCTTCATCCCTTCCGCTCCACCGTAGATCATCTCTCCCATTGCTGCTGCATTTGCATCATTTGTCAATACAATAACATCAAAATCAAATTGCTTTTTTATAAAATCTACAACGGGAACAACTCCTTCAAAATTCAGGTTCGGTGCAAACTCAATTGTCCCATTATAATAGTTCCCATTGGGTGCCCCCACTCCTATTCCAACAACTTCAACTTCATTTTCACTCTCACTGATTAATTTGTCAATAGAACGACATAATGTTGACATAAAAATTGTATAGTCAGGATGCGTTTCAGTTTTTATTGAACCGCGCGAAATAAAATCTCCATTTTTATCAACAATCCCAAAAATTGTATTAGTACCGCCAATATCTATTCCAATAGCTACCTGTTTCATATGATTTATTTCTTTGTTGCCAATTTTTTTTACAATTTTGTTTTCTGATTCACAATCTTATAACCTTTCCATCCATAAAAAGCAATATACAGATACGGAATCAATGGAACAATAAACGAGAAATGCACTCCCTTAACATCAGCTACACCACCTTGTATTACAGGAATAATAGCACCCCCCAGAATCATCATAACCAATAATGATGATCCCTGGCTTGTATGTTTTCCCAACCCTGAAATGGCAAGAGAAAATATATTGGGCCACATGATTGAATTAAAAATACCGATTCCAATAACAGACCACATAGCAACCGATCCACTATTTGTTAATGCTACAATGAGTAATCCTACAGCAGCAAGTGCAAAAATTAAAAGAGTTCTGCCTGGAATGGATTTCCCGATTATAAATGCAATATAGTTAATTAAAATGATAATGAGGAAAGGATAAATATTTTTGACAGGCATTTCACTTTTTAAATAGATTGCACCGTATATAATGATTAAAGAAATCAATGCACTAAGCAGCATACTCATATACTTTTTACTCTTACTTTTTATCTCGCTTAGTGATATTGCCCCAAGGAAACGTCCAATCATTAGACCTCCCCAATAAAAAGCAAGATATGTGGAAGCTTCATTTTTTGAAAATCCTGCAATACTATCTATTTCCAGAAAATTAACCAAAATACTACCAATACTAACTTCGGCACCGACATACATAAAAATGGCAATCATCCCCAGTACCAGATGTCTGTATTTAAGTGCTCCTGCTCCCTTCTGAATATCTTGTTTATTATAAAACCGTGGGAGATGAGAGATTTTTATCAGAACAGCGAGCAATAGAAACACTCCTGAGAAAATAACATATGGCATCTTCACAGAATCTGCACCGGCATATTGATTACCAATAAAATACTTAAATATCAGAAAGCCTCCGATCAAAGGTCCGATGGTGGTTCCAAGAGAGTTAAAGCCTTGTGCCAGGTTAAGTCTGCTCGATGCAGTTTTTTCACTTCCAAGAATGGTGACATAAGGATTTGCAGCAATTTGCAATAACGTGAAACCAAGACCTAATATGAATAATGCAGCCAGGAAAAAGCCATAGGATGTTAATTCAGCAGCCGGAAAAAAAAGTGCAGTACCCAATGATGAAAGCACTAAACCATAGATAATTCCATTTTTATAACCTATTCTGTTAATAGGGTCTCCAAATCGAATTGATATTGTAAAATATATGACAGAGCCAATGAAATAAGCACCAAAAAAGGCAAATTGAACAAGCATAGCCTGGGTGTGGCTTAACTCAAATACATCCTTCAGATATGGAATAAGTATGTCATTCATGCTTGTGATAAATCCCCACATAAAAAACAAACCTGTCACAACAACAAAAGGTCCGG
>JAOZLR010000195.1 GCA_029934735.1 Bacteroidales bacterium | reverse complement strand
TAGATGGTGCAGGGGCTCCATTTCTGAAAATGCAATTATTAAATGAATGACTTACATCAACTGTTCCACTGGATTTCACATTAATAGATGAACCGTTCATATATTCAAAAACGGCATATTCCGCAGCAATTGTACCGAAAACACTGAAGTTGTATGTGCCTGATGAAATATGAGAGACGGTTGCTTCATTACCTGCTGAACCCACAATTTGTATTTCGCCACCTGTTGCAACGGTCAGAGCACTGCCATCATCAAGTTTTAATGCTGAATTTTCGCCAATAGACATAGCCCCTCCATTAGTTATATTCACATTACCAAGGCAGGACAGATCAAAATGATTAAGACTTAACAATCCGTTATCTATTGTCATATCTCCTCTCACTTCTGCATCAGTATACAGATTATAATTAACCGAACTATTAATATCAAGGTCATTAAAAAAGTTTCCCGCCGCACAATCAATAAACGGAGACCCTCCTGTACCGGTAAATTCAAAAGTTCCTCCGGAGGGTTCAAATGTGCCCGCATTATCTGCCCGGAATGAATGACCCGTTCGTATTGTACCTCCTGAAATATTATCAACGAAAGTAGATTCTAATAAAATACTATTATGCATAATCTCGAACAAACCTGCACTTAAATTGAATGTTCCTTGCATATATTGCCAGGCTTCACTGCCATAAGGATGATCATTAATAAATGAACCTCCGGTAATAGTTAATGTTCCGGTAGAGCCAAGGTTAAGTAATCCGTGATTCAGAACATTCCCGGTTGCCCCGACATCCATTATTGCATTAATATTACAATCGCCGTCAATTGTTAGATTGTGGCTCCCAATAGTCATAGTCCCAGAAGTAATATCAAGATCATTCGTAACAATAATATCACTGTTTAGTGATATAGAATTGCCTTTGCCACCATTGCTTATAATCGCACCTGTTCTTTCATCTATTACTTGTTTACCATTTTCTGTTGATGAAGAACTATCTTTAGCCGATTTGTCAATACTAACATCATACAGAGTACATCCGGGCACCTGGCTTATGTTATAATCACCACTACCATAAAACTCTAAAGTGCCTCCGGCAGGATTAAAGTCAGCCCTGTTACCATAGAATCCGCCTATTGTCCTAATTGTGCCACCTGTTATGTTTTCAGTAAAATTATAACTGGCACCTAATGATATTCCAATTTCTTTAAAATCCAGAACTCCGCCACTCATTGTAATAGAAGCATCACTAGTGTATGGCCAAACACTGGTACCACCATAACTACCATATATATTTATTTGGCCATCATCAATTATAAGATCACCATTTAAATCTATATATGAACTACCATCCTGGTGGAGGTTTATAGTTCCACTAATAACATGGTGTGTTCCATAGATTCCAGGTTCAAATAAATCATTTACAGTGATTACACCTCCATTACACACTAGGGTGCCACCTTGGTTGAGACTACCAACAGTGGTATTACATAATGAATTGACCGCAATAAACCGGGATGCTGTATTATTAATGTTTAACTCACCGTTTACATTTATATCACGATATGCATAGCAGTAGAAATTCAATTCCAGGTCATTTAATATAGTTGTTGTACCAGAGTAGTTGTTAAATCTTAAAAATTTTCCAGCATTAACCTGTTTTACATTATAAAATGTACAGCTGCCGGATACATCCTGAGCTTCACCCTCACTGTCGAACACAACTAAACCTGTTCCCGGGTTAAAGGTGCCGCTACCACTATTTGTCCAATTCCCTCCAATATATATATCATAGGCATTAGAACTCAATGTACCACTACTGATTGAAAGGTCATTTCTGACATATAAAGCCCCATAATTCACAGTACATGTTCCTGAGCTTTTATTGATGATTAGATCATATAACTCTGTGTTTCCGTCATGATCTTCAATATATTGCGACAGTGAACCGTACATTTCTACAGTACCACCTGTAAATTGAATATCATAAGTTGTATTTGCATCAACTCTGAATTCATCTCCACATTTTATTAACCCACCGGATACATTAGCCTGACTGCCATCTTCAAACTCAACATCTCCGGAAGTAACGTCTATTGTTTCATCCTGTAGAATTAGAATGCCTCCATCTTCTACCTGAAAAGCATAAGAAGATATACCTGTAACAGTTAATGTCCACTGGGCATCAATTTTAAATTCACCCTCTCTGATTTCAAAACTTTTAACAGTCATATTCTGCCACATCATTAATCTGCTTCCTCCAGATTTTTCAACTCTCACCATCGTATAAGTATCATCTTCACCGTCGTCATCCCACGAAGTGTCTGAAGATCCTCTGAAATTCAAAAAGGCATAATCCGAAACTTGACTGAACGTTCCTGCATCAGAATTAAAATCACCATTAACATGGAAAAAACTTCTGTATAGATTTGTTCCTGTTTGGGTTAAAACCGCACCTGATTGTATTGTCAAATTATTACAATATGCATATTGGGAAGATGTTCCGGTACCAATGGTTGGCTGGTGTGGAGTGCCACCCGGAATAGTGACATTAGTAGCTGATGTCGGAATATTTCCATCATCCCAGTTGCCGGCCGTATTCCAGTTAGTGCTAACTAAACCTGTCCATAATCCCGGAGTACCAACAACAAATATGGTATAATCTTCAGTTTCGCCAAAAGTAAGGGTGCCGCATTGAGTTGGGGTAACATTATATGTTAAACAAACCCTCATAGTTGTATGTCCGGAAACAGCATTTGAAGGAGCAGTAATTGAAGTGGAGTATGGGCCAGCACCTGAGCCAAGAATAAACTCCTCACCTGCATCACTGAAATCTCCATCATGGTTCCAGTCAACCCAAGCCTTACCCTGATCATTAGTATAGCCGTTAATTGTAACATTCAGGGTTTGACTTGCACCTTTATTTATTGATGTTACAAGTCCTGTATAATCATGATATCCGCCAGGAGAGCGACCGGTAGTATTGTCAATATCTCCCATTGTAACATTTTCAATATATTCAAACGATGACCATGATGTATGCCTTGTTTTACAATATGTGTCAGTAGGTGGTGTGGTTAGTCCGCTAACAATCAAAGCATAGGCTTGCTTTCCACCTGATAAACTACCATCATGGTCAACGCGTAAAGTATAATATCCTGCTGACGGGCTTTGGATATTTACTACCTCAACATTGTCCCGCCAATTTTCGGCAGTATGCGTGGCGGCAGCAGAAGGATTGTAGGGATTTAGTTTCCATGCATAATAAATGGCTGACGCTTCATCATAAATTTTCAGGTCGAGTTCATTTACAAGCATCGAGGTTGTAGGATTTAACTGTGGACTCAATGGAGTAGCTGGTGGATCTGTCCAGCATAGGGTTACATTAATATCCGTAGTACCATCACAATAATAAGTATAATCAATTGTTTGTCCACCTTCAAGAATACCCTCCACAATGATTCCTCCTTCTGTATCATCCTCAGTTATCGCATCGGCTGCGCCGGTTGCATTTAACAGCCCCCATCCAAATATATAATCCGGACCGGGATTTGGACCGGCTTCATTGGCTGTATTAATAGCTAACCCTTTAAGTGCAGCAGCACTCATATATCCACCCCTGAGGCTTTCATAATAATCTTGCAGTAACGCTAAGGTACCTGTAACGCTTGGGGCAGCCATTGATGTTCCACTTTTCCAATCATAGTTAGAATCATTATTCTCTTCAGTTGACCAAAGGCTTACACCATTGGCCACTATGTCAGGTTTTATCCTGCCATCATCAGTAGGCCCCCAACTACTAAAGGTGCTCATTGTTACATCAGAAGCCTGTGTCCATCCCCCAGCAATGTCGTTTACAGCACCAACTGTAAGGACATTTTTTGCAACTGTTTCGTGAGCCAAACAATCATAACCATCGGCACCACCATCAGGATCACGGCTTGCAGTACTCCATGTCCAGATTCCACCACTCATAACATAATGTCCACCAGTATGATTATCATTTCTATCATTGCCTGCAGCCCAAACTGCGAGATAATGGGGAGCAATATTTGCTAAATTATCCATTGCTTCAGCATCAGCATCATAAAAGCCAAAATAATAGTCTTCGGTTGAGCTAATAGTAATATCTCCCCACCAGTACCAGTAACCATTAGGCTCCTGGTTCCAACCTGTTTTTAATCCATAAGAGTGGTTTGAAATAGTTAAACCATTTCCAGCGGCCGTTGTCATTTCCGAAATATCATTTGTCCATTCATAAGCATTTAAAAGGGCCTCATGTGCCATTCCTTTGGCAAGCGGATCTTGCCCTTCGGCAACTAATGTCCCTGCCACATGTGTTGAGTGTTCAGATAGAGAACCAGGTGAATCCATTTGAGTTACCCTTGTCCCGGTACCATCATTAAATTCCTGGTGTGTGGTTCGAACTCCGCCACCATCCCATTCCCCAATAAGGAAGCCTGTTCCATCCAGGTTTAAGCCTGAAGATCCACCTGTCCATAAATCATCGGTGTTTACAGTACGGGCTGCGTTGAGGTTTGTGGTTATATAGTATTGGGGTATTCCACTGGCATCTATTCGTTTAATCTCTGAGATAGTGCCATCTTCAGATTCTTCCCTGATTACCCATCCTTTTTCTTTGGCTACTTTTTCGGCCTCGGCTTTTTCAAGTTCAGATACCTTCAGGTATTCGGCAGCAAGCTTTAACAGTTTTTCTTTTTTCAGATCCTGCTTGTCGTTTTGACTTCTTGTCTGGGCATTAATAAAATTAAAAGAGCCCAGCAGGATAGCTACAATTAACAATGATAAAAATTTCTTCATAATAAATGTTTTTTGTGTGAAATATTATTACTTCATATTTGAAACTTAAAAATACATATTTATGCTTTGGAATGGGCAAATATACGATATATTATGTACTGTTGTTAAGTTTTTTTATTTTTATATCTGCTCCATCAGCAATTATTAAAAATTACTAATTCTTGGTAAAAGTAGAATGCAAAAGCACAAAAACCTAATTAATTAGGTGTACTTGAGGTTTACAGAGGAATAATAACAGGGTAGTTTGAGGTAAGCACTTTAGAATATATATAAGTGAAAAAGTCTGAGAGTCAGGTGAATAAAAATTTGCAGAGGTTTACATCTGGCTTTTAATAAAAAAAAGGCCATTCCGGATAACCGGAACAGCCTTATCATCTGCGAAGATGTTATATTTCTACTGATGAATTATATCAGTAGATATTTAAAAGAACGTGTTATTCATTATCTTTATTAAAGTCACCTTTGCTTCCCGGTATTTGAGATTAAATTCCAAAAATATAAAACCAAACTACTCAGGTATAAATGACCACTTAGTATTGT
>JAOZLR010000028.1 GCA_029934735.1 Bacteroidales bacterium | reverse complement strand
CAAAATCAACAGCTTGCTTTCTCCCGCTTTCATCAAGAATAAATTTACCGTTATGATCTTTTTTATAATGTAAGGCTTCTGCATTGCTAACCCCTGTAATTGTAACACTTTTAATACTGATTCCTTTTTCTCTATTTAGCCAAATAGGGTTCTCATCAAGGTTTGCAAAAGCCTTTTTTGCATCTCCGTCAAATTCTTCCAGTCTTCTTTTTAAAATCCGTTTAATGCCTACATCAATAACTTTGTCCAATTTTATATCGGGGGAAATATCTTTACGAATAGTAAAATTAGCTTCCTTCCAAACCAATTTAACTTTTGCAGGAACTTCTATAGTTTTAGCACCATCCACATATATTGGGTTTTTACCCGGTGCATTCTTTCCACCAAAAGCCTTCTTCGGGTTGCTATCAAATTCAGCTAATCTTATCAATAGGGCTTCTCTGAATGATTGTTTGGCAACCTGTTTGATTTTTTGTAAATCAAATTTAGTCCCAATCCTTTCTTCTTTTGTTTTATACTGTTCTATCCTGCCATAAACAGTTTCTTTATGCAACTTCCCCCTTGGTGTTAATTCAGTTTTCTCTTTGAAGTTCTCTTTACCTTTAATTTTAGTTTTGTTTTTATTTCTTGTAACTACTTTGTTTTTTGCTTTAAATGAAATTAGAATACCTTCTAAATGCTTTTTTGCTTCATTTCTAAATTCTGCTAATGGTATAGGAGGATTAAAGAGCAGCTTATTATTTTTATCCCGATGTAGATATTTTTGCTCAATCCGATAAACATCATGAAATTTTTTATGAGTTGCATTATTTCGAGCACTCAAATTATTCAAATATTGGACATGGCTATATGAAGTAAAAGCAACCGTTAATGCATCCATTGCATGATGTCTATGATCATCCCTTTTAGTCCAGTCCATAATACGTTTTTCATCCTTCCCGTTTTTCCCTTTAATAGTTACAACTAAACCAAGCTTTTCATATTTTGGTAGATTTAATTCTTTCATTACATTTATCAATTGCCAATCACTTCGCAAACGGCCAGTGATACTTCCAGTTGTTGTGTTAACCGTTCTAACCACTTCCTCAAGCATTTGCTTTGCTTTTTTTGCTATATATTGGCTGTTACGCAAATCGCGCTCAATAAATCCATCAGGGATTTCAGAAGATTTCATTCTAAGCTTATTATATTTGGCTTTATTGATATTACTATTCTTCAACATTTTTTCAATGCGCAACAAATACTGTTCAAACTCTTTTTCACTCAATTTCTCATTCAAAAAGTCATAAGCTGTTTCGTTACTCTTGTCAATATTCACATGTCGTACCGAAAGTGTTTTATTAGAAAATGAATCATCAAATAGCTTTGCCTGTGGAATAATATGCTCTATATCGAACTTTTTTGAAAATAGTTCCTCCTTTGGAATGTACGTATTTGTATAAATTGTTTTATATCCATTGCTCTCAAGCTCTTTCCACAATTTATATCTAATGATATCATTACGGGTAACCTTGCTAATTCCAAAATCAGTTTGAAGCAGTTTTCTTATTCTCTCGTGTTCGATAGTAGCTTTATTGATCCCTTTTGTAGCTTCTTCTCTTTCCTTAGCACTTTTTTTAAGCTCACGCGCTAACTCTATTCTAATCTCGTCCGGCTTGCCCAAATTCTCATTTGCAATAATCGCATTAATCACATTAACCATTTGGTTAAGAATCTTTTCAACTACCGGATTTCTTAATGAGTTCTTTGGCAACAACTGTAACTTATTTTTCAATTTACGATTAGTCAATTCTTCTTTGGTTAATGAAGAAGAATGATTATACCCAGCATATTTGCTCGCAACATCATATGTGTTGCCTTCTTTCAAATAGGGTAAAATTCTACGGATAGCCTTGGCTGATAAACTACCATGGTCTACTTGTAATGGTATATTTGCAATCATTTTTGCATATTCTTTCTTGAATCCAAATTTCTCAGTGATTTTCTCCACCAATTTAATTTCATCTTCTGACGAATATAGCAAATGCCAAAGCTGCATAATAGCTTGCTTATCAAAATCATTCCCATCAATATTATGATTGAAAAACAAAATATCTGTATTGATACCCAATTCTAAAAACTTTGTACTTACTTCTTCATTAATTCTATCAGATTTCATTTTGGAAAAGTCAAAATTATTTCCCTCAAACTCTAATATTTTTTGATATGCATTATAAAATTCAGCATTAGTTCTATTTCCTTCGATCTCTTTATAATTAAGTTCGTATTCTTTTGGTTTATCAACAAGCAGCTTAAGAATTTCAGTATTAGATAGCTTGTTCTTAATATTCAATTCGCTAAACAACATATATTTAGTATCCTGATCTAAATAAAACCTATCTCTTGTATTAATATTTCTTAATTCAATATTATTAAGTATTTGCCAAATTTTAAATTCCTGAAACAAAGGCGAAGACTTGGGAATAGCTTTGTGGTATTTTTCAAATTCGCAATTACTTATAAGATGTTTTTGAGATTTTAACCGGCGTTGATAAAATATGACAATATCCCGAATTTTTATTTTTAATTCTTTAGTCAGCTCTGGGTGAAATTCCATTTGCTTTTCCCAAATTTCCTCAAATTCATCAAGATAATCCTGACGATAAAAAACTTGATTCTTCAACCTTGAATGTGGATTATTTTGCAATTGCTTGTAAAGAAATTGACCAACAGTTTGTTTGTTGAAGTACAGTTCTTTACTTCTATCGCTTATTGCTCCAAGGTATCCGCTTGAAGCGTTGATATTATTATTGATCTCAACAATAACGTATGCTAATTCGTCCTTTGTAAGTTGTTCAGAAATTGCCTGGTTTCTCCATTTATAAGACTGCAATTTCACTTCATCTCGTTTTCCTTTATTTTCAGCGGTATAAATACCATATTTCCCAAGAAAAATTTTAGACGTTGCCTGTTTACCTTTATTTTTAATTTGTTCTTTAAATTCTTCAGTAAGAAATTCGGGATAAAACTGTTTTTGGAAATTCCATACCTGATCTAATTCACTTTGCAAATCCGAACGGTAAAAATCAGGAATATACTTTTTGCCTTCTTTTAATATTTCAAACACATATTGACCTGGAGTTAAATTATTATCATAAAGATATTTTGCTACCTCCATTCCGTCTATTGCAGTACCTTCATCTTCTTGCTTCGCTTTTCTGCTACTTTTATATCCCCTCTTCTTGTTTAACATTAAAAGAACTTTTGCAAAATCTTCCATTTCAATTTTTTCTTTAGCCGCTTTAGCTCTCATTCGATAAGTATAAAACGTTGAACCTTCACCTTCTTCGCTTAACATTGTCTCACTTGAAATGAAACCAATATTTGTCATAATTTCAATAAGGCTATCACGTCTCAATTGAAATCGATCAAGATTACGTCTTGCACCTCTTTTTAATGTCCTGTCAGCATTGATTGATATTGCCTTTCCTTTCGAAAAATCACTTTCTTCATCAGTTGTTAATGGGATTACTCTCACACCAAGTTTAATAATAGATGATTTTTCATTTTTCGTCTCTGCTTCGTTTACATAAGCCCATCCAATAGATGTTGTTCCCAAATCCAATCCAAGAATTTTTTTCATAATTTATGTCGTTATTAATTTTTTTACATACATTTGCAACTACAAAATGAAGCAATTCACAATAAGGATTATTCCGTTGTGAAAACATTCAAGGCGGTTCTCGAATCGCCTTTTCTTTTTCTCTTTCCTACGAATAATAAAAATCCTGCAATTTCCTCCCCATGGCTTTGGTTAATTATTTTCAGCTTCCAAATATACAAATTAATTTCACACCATAATTCCACTTATCAATACAAAAATATCTACCTTTGCACAATATTTTTCTTTAAATAAAACAAATTCTAAAGATGAACTCAAACATATCTCAGTCAGAACTTATAGGTAAAGGGATTAAATCAATCTTTCCGGTTATTTTATTATTTTTATTTTTTAACACATCAGCTCAAAATACGGATAAGGTAATGACTTATCAGGATAGTATCAATAAAATAGAAGATGAAATAGATGAGCTTCAAAAACAAATTGATGAAAAACAAAAGGACTTAACTGTTTTAAAGCAGGTCTTAATTGGAGAACAGTATAAAATTGGTAATAATCCTACTCCTGCAAAGGTTATTAAGCATTCTTTTATGAGATCGAAGCCGGATAAGAATTCAAAAATTCTTGACATTGAGCTGAATGTCAATGATATTGTGATGATGTATAAATATATTGCCAGTGACCAGTGCTGGGCTATAAAACACAAAGGCCTTATCGGATTTGTCCCTGCTGATGCAATTATGGGCATCAGCAAGTCGGATGTGCCTGACGACTCTACCGACAAATAGTCATTATTAGTTTGGCAAATCACAATGCAAATCGCCAAATCAACTTTGCAAGTATGGTTGTTTGAGTAAGTTTTATAGTATTATTTCCGGTTTCAATAACCTGATTTATCACAAAGTAAAAATCGCTTCCAATTTTTGGTATCCAGTTTATGCGATAGTTAAGCAATATCTCATCATCCTCGTTGTTCCACTGTCCGTACAGGCTTGTGTTTAGTTTAGGATTATAGGCATAAATCACGCGTCCACCAATCTCATCTGTCACAAAATCAAGATTATCAAAATAGAGGTAGTTCCTGCTCCATTCTGCTGACAAATTCCAATGCCTATTAATATTCAGATTTCCGGCAGTTGATAGCCGGGTGCGTTTCCCTGTATAGAACTCACCCCAGTTAACATAAAATTCGCCTGAAAGTCTCCTGCCCTGGAATGTTTCAAGCTGGACTTCCGCTCTCTGATCCCAATACTCCCCGACAGGAATAATTATAGTATCAAGCAATTCAAATGGCTCATCAAGCTTATCGAAAAGCCACTGCATATTGAACTCAGCTACTTCACCGCTCATTGTAACAAATCCTAAAGGTCTCAGCTCATAAAAAATACTTTCAAGTTTATTAGTTTGCTCATTAACATAATAATTGATATCCAGAGGTTTAAAAATTAAATTTCTAAAAAAAGGTAAAAACTTAGGGCGTGGATTAAATTGCAGTTCTGTATAGTACATGCGATAGTTATGTCTGCGAATAAAGCCCATCTCAGGGTTAAAATGCTGCTGAATCCCAACAACTGCAAGGTCATATTCGATTATGTCGTTGGGATAGGAAAGAGAGAAGCTGTAAGATGAGTTTGTGTTGTTCACTGAGTCGCTGGTTTGCGATTGAGCGAAAGCACCATTAATGATTAAATTCTTATCGTTGAATATTTTTGATGTTGAATAGGTAAAATCTGCACCATAAACTACATTGCGCCTGCCATTTAATAGTTTTGAAGTAACAATCCCGCCAACACTCGACTGATTACCAATATCCTGCCTAACCCTGACCACTGAATAGTTTGTTGTCTCTATCGAATCCTTTGCAATTGTTTGAATTGACATAGCTCCGATAGAGGTTCTGTTTTCTTTCCCAAATATCCGTGCACCTCCAATTATCGGGACTTCCTCACCTTCCTGCAATCCTATTCTACGTGAATAGAATATCTGATTCCTATGTCCCACATTCATCTGGAACAAGTCTTTTGCTTCAAGAAAAAACTGTCTCTTCTCAGGATAGTAAAGAGAAAACCTTGAAAGATTAATACGTGCTCTGTCTGACTCAACCTGTGCAAAATCCGTATTTACGGTTAGATTCAGTTTCAGGGTAGGAGTAACATCAATATTTACATCCCCGCCAATTTTATATCTATCCTCCCAGTCTTCGCCTCTGGCCGACTCCACTCCTCCTGAGACATAAGGCTTCAGCTCCACTTTGTTTTTTGCCTTAATATTGCTAAGTCCAGTCAGTTTTCCTGCCTGCGAAATTTTCTCAAGCTCAAAAATCCTCGACCAGCCCTGCCACAAAATCTGTTCTTTTTTACGCCTTATATTTCTTTCGAAATTTATTCCCCAGGTCAAATTTTCAGCCTTTCTAAATTTCAATGTTGAAAAGGGGATTTGTATCTCGGCAAACCAGCCTTCGCTGGTTATTGTTGTCGCAACGTCCCATACACCATTCCAGCTTTTGTTGAAACCCTCTCCCTCATTTGAAATTAGAACATCAGCTCTGGCTCCATTAGGATTAGTAACGAACAGGTAGCCATTACGGTTATCATTAAACGTGCTGATAATTACTTCAAAATTATCGTCTGTACTCCACCTGAAATCACGATCCATTTTTTGGGCGATTATTTTATCAGGCTCCTCGTCGTAACCCCAAAACCCAATATACATCACATTTGTATTGTAAACAATTGCTATTTCTGTTTTTTCTGTTGGAGGCTCACCTTCCTTTTGCTCACGTTGGGTGAAATTACTTATCTTTCTGGCCTTTTGCCAGCAATCTTCAGTAAGCTTACCATCAAGGGTTATTTTTTCATCAAAGAAATAAGCATTTAATGTATCGGGAAGACTTTTTTGTGCTTTGGATGATAATACTAGAAAAAGTAATATGGATATGTAAAACAGCTTTCTCATCTCTTCCATAAAAATTAATAAAAACACAAATTAATCACTATTCCTTGCAAAGTCAGAATAACCATTCCGGGTGCAATGTGGTCGTAAAAATACAAATTCCTATATATGTTCATATATAAAAAAGGATAATTTTATCGGATTGGATTACATTTTTAGAAAAATCAAAAATAAGTGGTTATCATATATTACTATATATCAATACTATAATTAATTTCGGAGCAATTATTTAGAATACAATATAAAAATCAGTTAATCATTCAGAATTCAATTTGCATAATTCATTATTTTTTGCTAATTTTATGGCATACAAATAAACTTAAACCTTGGTATTATGAAAACAGTAGTCTTACTTACAAATTTTTCGGAAACATCGCGGAAGGCAATAACCGGATTTTTAAAGGTTTACAAAAACCATATAGATGAGGAATTCTCATTCAAATTGCTAAATACATACTCTATTCCGAAAACAGGACAGGCACAAATGCTAAATTATGAAGAAGTGCTTGCCCGCTTTTCAAGACAAGACCTTCAACTGGAATATGAATACATCAAGAAAATATCCGGTGCAAAAAATCTAAAAGTTGAATTACAATCGCATCATGGCGATCTTGTGGATGTAGTCGAGAAACTTAATTTTGAGCAACCCATTGATTTAATTGTTATGGGAACTAAAGGAGCAAATCCATTCAAAGAGCTCCTGATGGAGAGCGACCTTGACCGTCTTGTAAGATTATCGCAATACCCTGTTTTAGTGATTCCTGAGAATGCTACCTTTGAATTTCCGGAAAAGGTTGTTCTTGCAACACATATTTCGGAGTGCAAATCGGAAAAACAATTAAGGATGCTAGCTGAAATTATTAAGAGTCTTGGCTCTGAACTTTATATTTTGAATATTTATAAAGATGAGAAATCACCCGTGGCATATTTTGAAGAGAAGTTATCGGAATTATTACCTGGAGTTAAACACTCATTTCACTATGAAAAAAATGATGACATAGCTAATGGGATTATCGGATTTGTAAGACAAAACAATGCCGGCCTGCTTGCTTTCATCGACGAACGAGCAAGTCTGATAGGAAAACTCTTCAGCAACAGTGTAACTAATAAAATTTCATCATCAGGAGAAATCCCGCTGCTGATAATACATAAATAAAATATCCCAAAACCCCGTAGGGTCAGAGCTGGATTGTGCTGTGGTGTCCCTGCGGGTTACAAAAACATCCTGGCTAACAACCTAAAACTTCTAGCTTCAGTCAGACTTTCAACCATTCGGGAGTTCAACCCACGGGCCGGCGTTCACCCGAATGGTTTGCAACTTCATAACCACTTTTTTAATTTCTCTCCGATCCCTGATAAATAAAAGCATTATAAGCCATTTGTTAATAATTGTTAAAAATAATTTTAGTATTTGATTACTTAAATTGAAAAAAAAACATACTTTTGCGTCTTAAAATAAGAAATCGAATTATTTCTTTTATCTAACTTTCAGATATTAAATGAATTATAACATTCCTAAGATGAAACATAAATTATTTATTATCCCCTTCTCATTTGTTTTAGCGTTTTTTTTATTTTTCACAGTAAAGGCACAGGATGCACCACCTGAGTGGAGTGTTTGCGGTGCTTGTCATACTATTGGGAAAGGACGACTGGTTGGCCCCGACTTAAAAGGTGTTAACGATAAATATGAGGAGGCCTGGTTAATCAGCTTCATAAGGTCTTCGCAGACAATGGTTAAAAGCGGCGACAAAGATGCTGTTAAAATTTTTGACGAGTATAAGATCCCGATGCCGGACAATGCTAATCTGACAGATGACCAGATAAAGGGAATACTCTCATATATCAAGAATTATAAAGAGCCTGAAGCAAAACCGGCTGAGACAACACCTGCTGCAACAGGCGGAGAAAGCAGTACAACCACAGCAACAACTGTTACCTCTCCTCAGGAAACTTATGGTCCCGGAAATACAAAAGCAACTTTTTATATTTTCCTGGTACTGCTTTTCGTCTCATTGATTGATCTTGGTTTTACAAGAGTACTAAAGGCAAAATTCATCCATTATATAATCATTCTTACTGCTTTGTTTGTTATTGGTGAGATTGTTTATGTAGAAGCGGCACAACTTGGCAGACAACAAGGATATTCTCCTGACCAGCCTGTGTGGTTTTCGCATAAGGTACATGCAGGACAAAATAAGATAGACTGCCTTTATTGCCACAATACTGCAATGGAGAGTAAAAATGCAGGTATCCCTGGTACTGATGTTTGTATGAATTGTCATAATGTAGTTAAAACAGGTACGCAAACGGGAGATGTGGAAATAGGTAAGGTCCTTGAGTCGTGGGAAACAAAAGAGCCAATCCAATGGGTCAGGGTTCATAACCTTCCCGATCATGTTTACTTCAATCATGCCCAACATGTGAATGCTGGTAAACGCGAGTGCGAGGAGTGCCATGGTTATGTCGAGGAAATGGATAAAGTAGCCCAGGTAAACGACTTAGGTATGGGTTGGTGCATTGATTGCCACAGAAGAACAAATGTTCAGTTTGAGGAAAATGGTTATTACGATAGTTTTACAAAATATCATCAGGAGATTAAAGATGGCACAAGATCAATTGTAACAGTTGAAGATATTGGCGGAACTGATTGCTCTGCTTGTCATTATTAATAATTAAGAATTATATAAAGAATATTACAATTATCATATATGAAAAAATACTGGAAAAGTACCGAAGAATTACTTGAATTAAAAAATCAGGATCAGGTACAGAAAGTATCGGAACCAGAATTTTCCTTTGAGGGTTTAACCGAAGACGAAGTTAAGTCGGGTGTAAAAGCCAACAGGCGTGACTTTTTGAAAATTCTTGGTTTCTCAGTAGGATATGCAGCGGTTGCTTCAAGTTGCGAAGTACCGGTTCGCAAAGCTATTCCCTACCTCTCAAAACCGGAAGAGATAATTCCCGGCGTTGCTAATCATTACGCATCAACATTTTATGATGGGCACGACTTTGCCAGCGTGGTTATTAAAGTACGTGAAGGCAGGCCTATTAAAGTTGAAGGCAACGAGCTTTCTTCGATCACACCCGGAGGCACAAGTGCAAGAGTGCAGGCTTCTGTTCTAAGCCTATATGATGGTGCCAGACAGCAATATCCTTTAAAAGGTGGCAACAAAACCGATTGGGCAACGATTGACAAGGAGATAATGGCAAACCTTGATAAGGTAGCTGAGGCAAACCAGAAAATAGTAATCCTGTCTGCTTCGGTTATTAGTCCGTCCACAAAAAAGCTATTTAAAGGTTTTAAAACAAAATATCCGACAGCAGAGGTAGTTTATTATGATGCTATTTCGTATTCGGCAATGAGAGAAGCGAACAAGCTTACCTTTGGGCAAGATAATATTGCCTCCTATCATTTTGATAATGCTAATATTATTGTCAGCTTCAACGCCGACTTTCTTGGCAACTGGCTTTCACCGGTTGAATTTGCATCACAATACGCAAAGACAAGAGACCTTACAAACGGACGAAAGAAACTTTCAACTCATTACCAGTTTGAATCATATATGTCGGTTACAGGAAGTAACGCTGATAAGAGATTTCCTATAAAGCCTTCTGATGAAAAAGTGGTCTTGATTAACCTTTATAACTATATAGCTAAAAAGTCGGGTAAGCCGACAATAAAAGTTAATAGATCGCCGGTTAAGATTGATAATCTTGCCAAAGAATTATTAAACAATCCTTCAAAATCACTGATAATTTCAGGCACAAATGATGTTTACATTCAGTCGATTGTAAATGCTATTAATTATCTGCTTTCAAATCTTGGCAGCACGCTTGAGTTTGAAAGAGAATTACTTACAAAACAGGGAAATGACAGAGATTTCGAGGCTTTTGTCAAGGAGATGAACAACGGCCAGGTTGGAGCAGTGTTGATGTATAATGTGAATCCGGCTTACGATTATTATAACAGTGCCAAATTTGTCAGCGGACTTAAAAAAGTTGGTTTAACAGTTGCAATGTCACAAAAAAATGATGAAACTTCATCTCTTGCTCAGTATGTTTGTCCTGACAATCATTTTCTTGAGTCGTGGGACGATGCAGAGCCATACACCGGATTTTATAGTTTAACACAACCTACCATAAGGCCGATTTTTGATACAAGACAAGGTCAGGCAAGTCTTATGAAATGGGCAGGCATAGAAGGAGATTACCATTCATACATTCAAAAGTTCTGGGAGGAGAATCTTTACGAAAAACAAACAGAATTCCTCTCTTTCAATGATTTCTGGAATCATACGTTACAAAGAGGAGTTTTTGAACCAGGTTCCGGCACAAAAGAGAGTCCTGTTTACGATTTTACTTTCTTCGACAGAGCAGGTAATAAACTAGGAAAAGCAGAACAAAGTACAGGCATTGAGGCCTTACTTTATGAGACTATTGCAATAGGTTGTGGTAATTTTGCAAATAACCCGTGGTTACAGGAGCTTCCTGACCCGATTTCAAAAACTGTTTGGGATAACTATGTTGCAATTTCCCCTAACTTTGCTGAAGAGCTCGGTTTAGAACAGGATGATGTTGTAAAGGTTAACGGGACTTTAGAGCTTCCTGTTTTTATTCAACCAGGACAACCTGCAGGTACTGTTTCCATCGCTCTCGGTTATGGAAGAAGCAAGGCCGGTAAGGTTGCTGATGGAATAGGTAAAAATGCCTATCCCCTTTCTCAATTAAAAAACAATACCAGGCAATACGAAATAAATGGTGTTACAATTGAAAAAACCGGTGATACTTATTCTTTGGCTACTACACAAACCCACCACTCAATGGAGGGAAGACATATTATAAAGGAAACAACTTTTAAGGAATATAAAAAAGACTCAAAAGCCGGAAATGAAGATCATCACGAACTGAAAGATAAACTGACTACTATGTATCCTGCCCCTGATCATCCTGGAGCAAGTTGGGGTTTAAGTTTAGATTTTAATAAATGTATTGGTTGTAATGCTTGTATAATTGCCTGTCAGGCAGAGAACAATGTTGCCGTTATAGGTAAAGAAGAGGTTAAGAACAGAAGAATAATGCACTGGATCAGGCTCGACAGATATTATTCTACTGATGGCAATGGAGTAAACAAGAATGTTGAATCAGACAATCCGGAAGTATTCCACCAGCCTGTAATGTGCCAGCATGGCGACAATGCTCCCTGCGAGAATGTTTGTCCGGTTGCTGCTACACCACACAGCAAGGAAGGTCTGAACACTATGGCTTATAACCGTTGTATCGGAACCCGCTACTGTATGAATAACTGCCCTTACCGTGTTAGAAGATTCAACTGGTACAGATATATTGACAATGATGAGTTCGATTATAATTTTAATGATAATATAAGTAAAATGGTACTCAATCCTGATGTTGTTGTCAGGGAAAGAGGTGTTGTTGAAAAATGCTCATTCTGCGTTCAGAGAATTCAGGAGACAAAACTTATTGCTAAAAACGAAGGCCGTGAAATAAGAGACGGTGAAGTTCAACCGGCTTGCGTACAAGCCTGTCCAACTAATGCATTTGTATTTGGCGACAAGAATCTGAAGGGCTCAAAAATTTCTAACCACTTTGAAGATGACCGTTCTTATGGATTACTTGAAGAACTTCACACACTACCTTCGGTTGTATATCTAACCAAGGTAAGAAATACAGAAGAGACAGGAAACAATAACAGTGAAAGAATGAGGGATGAATTTGCATCCTGATACAGTTATCTCTTGTTATGAATTTATTGCAATTAAGAGAATAGATTTTATTGAAAAACATAAATACAATGTATAACAAAGACGTCAGAGGAATATTAATAAAAGGTAATAAGTCGTATGGCGACATTACCTCAGAAGTACTTGCCTCACAGGAGAAAAGGGCTCCGTTATGGTGGTATTTTGCAATGTTTGTTGGTTCGGTTATGTTTTTAGCTGGTATATGGGCCATCGGTGAAACCATCATTAAAGGAATTGGGTTATGGGGCAACAATAACAGTGTTGCCTGGGGCTGGGCCATTATAAACTTTGTATGGTGGATCGGTATCGGACATGCCGGTACGGCTTTCTCTATATTCCTGCTCGTCCTAAGACAAAAATGGCGTACTTCCATAAACCGTGCGGCAGAGGCTATGACAGTGTTTGCTGTACTCGCGGCTGGCTTATTTCCGGTGATACACATGGGACGTATATGGGATGCCTTTTTCATTCTGCCTTATCCAAATACCAGAGGATTATGGGTTAATTATAACTCACCTCTTTTCTGGGACGTTGTTGCCATTAGTACATACCTTTTCACGTCAGCAGCTTTCTGGTATTTTGGTATGATTCCTGACCTTGCAACTGTACGAGACAGGTCAAAATCAAAAATTAAAAAGCAAATTTTTCATATCATGAGTTTTGGCTGGGTTGGTACTGCAAAATCCTGGCTTCGGTTTGAGGTTACAGCATTGATTGTTGGTGGGCTTGCCGCTCCTCTGGTAATTGCAGTTCACTCAATAGTATCAATGGACTTTGCCACAAGTGTATTTCCCGGATGGCATACCACTATCTTCCCACCCTACTTTGTTATTGGGGCTATTTTCTCAGGTTTTGCAATGGTAATGACACTTATGATAATTATCCGTAAAGAGTTTAAACTTGGTGATTTTGTCACGGATAGTCACCTGGAAGCTATTGCTAAAATACTAACATTTATCAGTTTAATAATGGGTACAGCTTATGCAACTGAAATCTTCATTGCCTGGTACTCTGGGGTGGATGCTGAGATGTACACATTCTTCCATAACAGGATTACAGGAGATTATGCTGTCCAATTCTGGACAATGGTAACTTGTAACGCAATTATACCACAGTTGTTCTGGTTTAAGAAAATCAGAAAAAATCTTGTGTGGCTCTTCATCATTTCAATTATCATTAATATTGGTATGTGGTTTGAAAGATTTAACATTGTTGTCACCTCATTATCCAAAGATTTCCTACCTGCCAACTGGGTTGAATATAGTGCTACAACAACCGAAGTATTGATTTATGCAGGCACTATAGGACTGTTCATTGTTGGTGTTCTTCTGTTTATGCGCTTTATCCCGATGATGGCTATGAATGAACTGAAAATGGTTAACAAAGAAACAAGCATTGATAAAAACTAATTATAATGGAAAATACTAGAATAATTGGAGTTTATGATGACGAAAAGAAGCTGTTTGCATCCATCGATAGTATTCAGGAAAAAGGATACGAAATAGCCGATGTTATCACTCCGTTTGCAATAGAAGAGATTTTTGAAAAGCTTAATCTGAAAACTAACATTAACATTGCCGCCTTCTTGTATGCACTATTTGGTGGTGTTATTGGTGTTTTCCTGTTCCTTTATTATACTGCTGTTTTTGATTATCCGTTGAATATCGGAGGAAAACCACCATTGAGCCTTACCTTTATTGTAATAATATTTGTCGGGACAATATTTGTTACAGTATTGTTAACATTATTAACATTTTTTATCAGAGACAAGAAAGGCCCGGGGGCAAAAGAACATTTCCAGTATCCTGGGATAACTGATGATAAATTTTTGATTCTAATAGACAAATCGCCAGATTTTACTGATAAGGATGTTAAAGGAATAAATAAAATCCTGACTGATGGCGGGGCAATTAAAATTGACGAAAAGTAAAAACAACAAATATTCATTAAAGATGAAATATAGTTATATTATACTGATTATTTCAGCAATCATGTTAAGTTCATGCACACACGGTCCCAACGATCCGGGCAGAGCTTATTTCCCTGATATGGCATATTCCATTCCATACGAGGCATATACTACAAATCCGGTATTCCCCGATGGCAGGACAATGCAAACACCTATTGAGGGGACAGTACCAAGAGAGATGATTCCATATCAATATGAGAAGACCTATGAGGATCAGTTGAAAGCAGGTCTTGAGCTGGTTAATCCGATGGAAGCTAACGCTGGTAATATTGATAAAGGGAAAGCCGAATATTTTATTTTTTGCTCCATCTGTCATGGGATGAGTGGGAAGGGTGATGGACACCTCTATACAAGCAAGCTTTTTACTGCATTGCCAACTGATTTAACAGGTGATTATATTCAGGATAAACCTGACGGAGAGCTCTATCATATCATTACTTTGGGCTCGTTATCAGGCTTAATGGGTGCACACGGTTCAATGATAAAACCGGCTGACAGGTGGAAGATAATAACATACATTAAAAATGAATTTTAAATACAATAATTACAGAATATCTGTTTAATACCAAAAATGATTTAAAATGGAAGAAAAGTTCACATTTTCACCGAAACTAAAATATTTCTCTTTTGCACTGATAGCTATCGGGATTATTACTTTCATAATTGGCTATATGAGCAATCCTGATAGGGCCTGGGCCAATATACTAATCGGTAATTATTATTTTCTTGCCCTTGCAATAGGTGCAACATTTTTTCTTGCCATTCAGTATATTAGTCAATCGGGTTGGTCATCTGCATTTAAGAGAATACCAGAGTCTATGGCCGGTTACATTCCAATAGCTGCCATTATTATGCTTTTAATGATATTTGGGATGAGTTACCTCTATTCCTGGACGCATCCCCACGAAGCCGGGATTTTTGACGAACACGAACTCCATTTACTTCATCACAAAGCACCATACCTGAACGTTCCTTTCTTTATAGCAAGGATGGTTATTTATTTCCTTCTCTGGGTTGTCCTGACAAAATATCTCAGAAAATTATCAATGAAAGAGGATATAGAAGGTGGTTTGGATAATTTCAAAAAGAGTGAATTATATTCAAAAATATTAATTTTTGTATTAGCTATAACTTTCACGTTTGCTGCTTTTGACTGGCTTATGAGCCTGGAACCTATATGGTTTAGCACGTTATTCTCAGTTAAAAATTTTATTTCAGCCTTTTATCATGGTTCGGCAGTTATTGTGCTGATTGCTATATTACTATATAATAAAGGATACATTCAATTCCTTAACAAGGCACATCTGCACGATTTTTCAAAATATATTTTTATGCCGGCCATTCTTTTTGGGTATCTGTGGTACTCTCAATATATGCTTATCTGGTATGCAAATATTCCTGAAGAGACAACATACTTCATTACGCGAAGAGGCTTAAGTCAAAATTTATTTGTACTCAATGTTATGCTTAACTGGGCTATTCCTTTTGTTGTTTTATTGCCTAACTTCCTTGCAAAAAACAAAAATGTTCTAATAGCAGTTATAATAATTATCCTTGTTGGACATTATGTGGATATTTATGAAGAAATAATGCCAGGTGCAACAGGTGAATATACTTTCGGATTTATTGAGGTTGGCACATTCCTTGGTTTTGCTGGTTTATTTATATTTAGTACAGCCCACTACCTGAGCAAAGCTAATCTTATTCCTATAAATCATCCTTACCTAAACGAAAGTCTTCATCATTCAGCACATTAGTTTGTGTTTTATAAATTAGATATTTAAAGCCTCTGAGTTTTCAGGGGCTTTATTATTTCTCTCATTTCTCAAATCTAATAGAATAAATTGAAAAAGTCATTTAACTTATTCAAAACAGGAAGGCAAGAATTTCCATAACAATGATTGGGCATTAGGATGCTTGCCGGTGTTATACTATGCCGGCAAAGAATACAGGATTACCTGCTATCTGCTAACAATAATCTTACCTCCTGAATACTCAACAGTTTTATCAGGCTTCGATTCGGCTTCCATCTCC
>JAOZLR010000194.1:2784-5373 GCA_029934735.1 Bacteroidales bacterium | reverse complement strand
AACAACAAACAAGTATAACAATGTTTGACATAGATAAATGGCAGGAGATATACAGCACTATCAGCAAAAACAAGTTAAGGACTTTCCTTACAGGTTTTAGCGTTGCGTGGGGAATCTTTATGCTTATTGTCCTGTTAGGCTCGGGTTATGGTTTAGAAAATGGTGTTAGTAAAGAGTTTGAAGGTGATGCTACAAATACAATTTCAATAAATCAAGGGGTTACCAGTAAAGCATACCAGGGATATAAGCCGGGTAGGTTTATTCAGTTTACAAATGATGATTTTGAAAAGGTGAAACCCATGAATGGAGTTGAGCATATCTCTGCCAGAGCTAATATAAGAAGCACAAGTGTCCTTTCTTACAAGAATGAATATGGTACTTTTGATATTTTAAGTATCCATCCTGATTACCGATATATCGAAGATCTTTATATGATTGAGGGGCGATTTTTAAATAAGGTTGATATTGAGGAAAAACGAAAGGTTATTTCCATTGGCAGGCTGGTAAAGGAAGCTCTGTTCAAAAACGATGAACCACTTGGAAAATATCTCAAAGTGGGGTCAATCCCCTTTAAAGTTGTTGGAGTTTTTAATGATCCGGGTGGCGACAGAGACCTGTCAAGAGTGTATATTCCAATTAGCACGGCACAAATGGTCTTTAATCGCGGAAACAGAATTGATCGGATAAATATTACGGTAGGAGATGCTACAGTCGAAGAGAGTGAAGAAATAGTTGATGAAATAAGAAACGATTTTTCGAAAGTACATCATTTTGATCCGGAAGATAAACGAGCCATTTTTATTTGGAATAATGTAGAACAGTATCAGCAGTTTATGCGCCTATTTGCCAGTATCAGGCTTTTTATCTGGGTGATAGGAATAGGAACAATAATAGCCGGAATTGTCGGGGTTAGTAATATCATGATGATTGTGGTTAAAGAACGTACAAAAGAGATCGGGATTCGAAAGGCATTGGGTGCTTCTCCTGGTTCGGTGATCAACCTTATATTACAAGAGTCGATTTTGATTACTGCTTTTGCAGGATATATTGGACTTGTACTTGGTGTTGGCCTGCTCGAGCTGGTTTCGAGTAACCTTGAAGGAGTTGACTATTTTGCCAATCCGGAAGTAAATATCAATGTAGCCTTGCTGGCAACTTTGGTGTTGATAATCTCTGGCGCTATTGCAGGTTTTGTGCCTGCAAAAAAAGCTGCAAGTGTAAAACCTGTAATTGCTTTACGAGATGAATAAGTTAAAAACCGTATGTAGAAGATGTTTGATTTAGATAAATGGAATGAAATATATTTTGCGCTGAAAAAGAACAAGTTGCGTACTTTCTTCACAGCATTCGGTGTGTTCTGGGGCATCTTTATGCTTGTGATTATGATGGGAGCCGGAAACGGACTGTACAATGGGGTTAATATGGATATGGGCGATATGGCCACAAACAGTATGTTTATGTGGACGCAGAACACCTCAATGCCATATAAAGGGTTCCCCAGAGGAAGAAGATATATGTTTCGAAATAGTGATACAAAAGCTCTTAAAGATAATATTCCGGAAATTAAATATATTGCAGCAAGATTGCAGGGATGGGGAGGTGATGGCTCAAATAATGTTATTCGGGGTGAAAGGATAGGAGGGTTTAGAATTCAGGGTGATTATCCTGATTATAATAAAATTGAACCTGTTGATATTATTGATGGCAGATTTATTAATGATATCGACATTAAGGAGAGACGTAAAGTGGTTGCCATCGGGATTAGAGTTTTTGATGAAATGTTTAGTCCGGATGAGGATCCGATAGATAAGTATTTGCAGATTCAGGGAGTCTATTTTAAGGTTGTGGGGCTATTCAAATCGAAAAAAAGTGATCAACAGGCCGATCGTGATAATCAGCAGATAATAATGCCATTTACTACACTGCAAAGGGTTTATAATTATGGTGATGTAGTTGGATGGTATGCTATTACTTCACAGGATGATGTTTCGGTTTCGGTAGTTGAAGAAAAGGCTAAAGCCCTGATGAAGAGCAGGCACAGCATTCACCCTGATGACGACCGTGCCATAGGATCCTTTAACCTTGAAGTTGAGTTTAAAAAAATGACAAACCTGTTTACCGGGATAAACGTTTTGACATGGATAGTTGGGTTAGGAACCCTGTTTGCGGGTGTTATCGGTGTTAGCAATATTATGCTTATTGTTGTTAAAGAACGTACTAAAGAGATTGGGATTCAGCGTGCTTTGGGTGCTTCACCACGAAATATAATTAGTCAGATAATTACCGAAGCTGTATTTTTAACATCATTTGCAGGATATTTCGGATTGGTGCTTGGGGTAGGTTTGCTTGAGTTGCTTAATTATATTTTGGTAGAAACCGGAGGGGAGAGCAATATGTTTGCTAATCCGTCTGTTGATTTTAGTATGGCAATTAAAGCATTGATGATACTGGTAATTTCAGGTGCATTTGCAGGCTGGATACCAGCAAAACGGGCGATAAGCCTTAAACCTATTGATGCACTGAGAGATGAAGTGTAAAACCCCTCTGTCCTGACTGACATCTCCCCTAAAGGGGAGAAAACGGTACAGG
>JAOZLR010000194.1:0-2684 GCA_029934735.1 Bacteroidales bacterium | reverse complement strand
ATGGAATATTGGAATAGAAATAATAACAAAAAATAAATAAGTAAAAATGAAGACGTTTTTTAAAATTTTTGTTTTAGTGGTAATAGTAGGAGTATTTATATTCACTATTTATTTTCTTTATAACAAATCGCAGGCAAAGCCAGTGGTTTACGATACAACAACACCTTTTGTGACTAACATAGTTTTGAAAACGGTTGCTACAGGTAAGGTTATTCCCCGTAAGGAGATTGAAATTAAGCCGAAGATTTCCGGAATTATAGAGGAACTTTATGTTAAAGAAGGAACGATAATTAATAAAGGTGATCTGATTGCAAAAGTTAGAATAATTCCTAATATGGTGAATTTGAATAATGCAGAGTCGAGGGTGAATCGTGCAAAAATAGGACTGGCAAATGCCAAGAGAAATTATGACAGGAATAAGAAACTTCTTGATCAGAGTGTAATTGCCAAAACTGATTTTGAAAAGTATGAATTTGAATACACCAGCGCTCGTGAGGAGTTAAAATCTGCCGAAAATAATCTTGAGCTTATAAAAGAGGGTCAGACAAAAAACTCTGGTAAAAGCACCAATACACAGATTCGGTCGACAATCAATGGAATGGTGCTTGATATTCCAGTGGAGATTGGGAATTCTGTTATCGAAAGTAATACTTTTAATGATGGAACAACAGTAGCTATTGTTGCAGATATGGGGGAGATGATTTTTGAAGGAAAAGTTGATGAGAGTGAAGTTGGGAAAATACACGGAGGAATGGACCTGATACTCACAATCGGAGCTATAAATGAAACAAAATTTCATGCCACACTTGAGTATATATCACCTAAGGGAAGAGAAGAAAATGGAGCAATTCAGTTTGAGATAAAAGCGGCTGTTGATCTTGTTGATTCGATTTTTGTGAGGGCAGGATACAGTGCAAATGCTGATATTGTTCTTGATAAGCGAGACAGTGTACTTGCAATCAGCGAAAGCCTGATAAAATTTGAGAATGATTCTGCTTATGTCGAAATAGAAACCGAACCCCAGGCTTTTGAAAAGAAATTCATAGAAACCGGCCTTTCTGACGGAATAAACATTGAGGTTCTTTCAGGACTGACTAAAGAGGATAAGGTTAAAAAGTTGAATTAACCATTTTTTCATTTTTTTATGACATACCTGATCCCAAAATAAACAAGCCTCACAAATATGCTGATAAAATAAAGCCATTCGGTAATGAATAGAATATATAACTGGGAAGTAACAATTTCATTCCAACTGGTATTGTAAGCCAATATTGATAGAACGTTCAGCAGATTCACAGCAACATAAATCAAAAGGATAATAATTATCTCCCTTTTTACCCATTTCCATTTAATAACGAAATCTTTCATATCAATTTAAGTTCATTTGGTAAAGTTACAATTTGATGATCATCCATTGCTTGTTGTCCGAGCAATGTCCACACGGTGGCCCAATAACCTTGTTCAAAAACTCCTTTTGTGGGAACGCCTTTTCTTACAGAAGCAATAAATGCTTCGAGTTGCATACTGGATTCATCAAAGCCCTGCTCTCTTTCAGCAATTGCAATTCCATTACCCTCTACCTTTAATTCCGGTATCCAGGAGCTGTTAGTTAATGGGATGGCATCGCTGAAAATCCCTCCTTCAATATCCTTCATTAATTGAACGATAGCTGCAGGGGGCGGTGGTTCGGGCTTGGGAGGAGGGTTTTCAAAATATCTTTTGTTTACCTCCAGTTCTAATGTGCCTTTATCGCCCATTATTTGCTCTTCAAGCCCGTAATGCCTGTTGCTTGTCATTGAATCGTAAATAAACTGGGTTCCGTCTTCATATGAGTAAATCAGTGCAACATTATCATAAACCTCGCGGCCATCTTTCCAGTAATTGATGCTTCCGGCTCCCATAACGGATACGGGTGTTGCATTTTTTAGCCAGTTGGCAACCTGAATTTGGTGCGAAGCCAGTTCAGTCATCAAACCGCAGGAGTATTCTTTGTAGAGACGCCAATTGATTTGACGTTCCAACTCGGGTCGGCCTTCGGGGAGCGGTCGTCTCCAGTCGTTATTCCGGTGCCAGTATGCCCGAATTTGGGTTATTAAGCCAATTTCACCGGCATTTATCAATTCAATAGCTGTTAAATATCGGGGGTCAAACATCCGCTGGTGTCCTATTTGTAACACTTTTCCTGTATTATAATGGGTGTCGGCCATTTGCTTTACATCTTCCAGTGTCCTGGCCATTGATTTTTCACAAAACACGTGCTTGCCCACATTCAAAGCATCTATAGTAATATGGGCGTGTTGGTGAAGTGGGGTTGCAATGACAACGGCATCAATATCATTCAGATCAAGTAATTTTCTGTAGTCGTAAAATGCCTTTGCTTTGTTTGCTGTTTTTTTTATAGCCCTTTGATAGTGTGGTTCATAGTTGTCGCATACTGCTACCACCTCAATATTAATCATTTCGGAAAGTTCGTTAAGATAATGGAGCAGCAATGATCCTCTTGAACCAACTCCAATAATCCCAATTTTTACTTTTTGGCTGTAATCGGTAGATGATTTGTCGGCCATAGCATTAAGCCAGGGATATGCCATTAAAAGAGCGCTGCCTGCAAGAGCTTTCTCCATAAAATCACGCCTTGATATTTTTATTGTCTTCATTTGATTGCTTGTTCAGTTTGCAAATAT
>JAOZLR010000193.1 GCA_029934735.1 Bacteroidales bacterium | reverse complement strand
AGATTCTGGATGACATTTGGAGACAAAGATGCATATACCGGTGTAATCCGCTTCTATTTTGATGGATCTGACAAGCCGGAAATAGAAGGGCCTGTTCTGGACATAATCAGTGGAGGTGCTCTTGTTGGTGAACCGTTGAGCTCGTCAGTCTCACCTGAATCAAATTATTATCAACGAGGCCATAATCTTTACCTTCCCTTCCCATATTCTGACCACCTGAAAATTACCTACGAATGTGAAGCCTTAGATCCTAAAAAGCACTCACCTTCGGTTTATTATAATATTAATTTCCGCACTTATAACAAAAACATACCTGTCAGGAGTTTCACAAAAATAGGATTGGACAGCCTTTCAACTCTTATTGATGAAGTACAAAACAAACTTAAAAGTTTCAAAAATACTCTCTCAAAAATAAATAGTGTTAAAGTTGACAGTGAGAAGGGAACTCTTGCTACAGGGGAATCATTCTCCGTGTCTGTTCCCGGAAGTGGTGCTATCAGAGAAATACAGGTGAAAATAGACGCTGATGATTTGCCACAGGCTTTACGTTCAACCGTTCTTGATATTGAGTTTGACGGAGAAAGGACAGTTTGGGCTCCGGTGGGTGACTTCTTCGGGACAGGTTATAAAATATGCGAATACAATACATTATACTCCAATGTAAGCGAAGACAGCACAATGGAATGCAACTGGATAATGCCTTTTAGTAAAAATGCCAGGGTAACAATTACAAATTTGGGAGATCAGGATGTAGATATTTTAAAGTTTTATGTTATTACAAAAGATTACAGATGGGATAAAAACTCAATGCACTTTGGTGCATCGTGGCATGAGCTTCATGAAATTGAATCTGTCAAAGACAACTCAGAAAGTGACAGCGACGGGCATTTTGATGTCAATTATGTTACTCTTAAAGGAAAAGGAGTTTATATGGGAACCGGACTGACAGTATTCAACACGGCAAATGCCTGGTGGGGCGAAGGTGATGAAAAGATTTGGGTTGACAACGAAACCTTTCCTTCGTTTGTTGGCACCGGTACAGAAGATTATTTCGGTTATGCCTGGTGCCTACCAGCAAAATTTTCGCACTTCCTGATTGCACAACCCGATGGTTCAGGGAATTTTTATCCGGGAATGACAGAAAATATACGTTACTATCTTCTTGACAGAATACCATTTGAGAATTCGTTACAATTTGATATGGAAATGTGGCATTGGGCAAAAACTGTTATCAACTATGCCCCAATATCTTACTGGTACATGATACCCGGTGGCATCAGCAATATCAAGCCAAACCCCGAAGCGGCAAAACAAACTGTTGCTATAAAAAAAACAGACCTTATAAAACCGAAACAGGTAAAAAATGAAATTATGGAAGGTGAAGACCTCAGAATTCTTGAAGTAAGTAACGGAAGTTATTACCTTCAATCAATAGAGGAGTTGGAATGGAGCAATAATACCCAATTGTGGTGGATAGCCGCTTCTGACAATGCAACACTAACAGCGGACTTCATCGTTCCTGAAGCAGGGACATATCATATAGATATGACATACACCAAAGCTATCGACTATGCAAATTTCCAGGTTGGCTTTAATAGTAGATATTGCAATAAAACATTCTCAGGCTATCACAACCAGACAGGCAGAGAGGTGATAAAGGATTCAGGCAGCCTGGGAACATTTAAACTCCATAAAGGCATCAATACTGTTACGATTAAAACCGTTGGTAAAAATCCGGATGCCGTTCCGCAGTATATGGTAGGAATTGATGTTTTTAGATTAATAAAAATTAATTAATGTGACACCTGCAGACACTTGTCACATTACTTTTCTTATTTATAAATATTTCTAAATTCCCACTACTTATCTATTTAGATTCAATATAAATACATATTTCCCTACTTTTGCCGCACTTTAATATCAAAAAAAAATATTATGGACTTGTCAGTCAGTTATTTAGGATTAAAACTTAAATCTCCGATTGTCGTAGGAAGCTCAAGTCTTACGCAATCATTAGGTAATCTAAAGAAGATAGAACGCGCCGGTGCAGGTGCCGTTGTATTAAAATCTATTTTTGAAGAAGAAATTTTCAATGAGTATGAAAGTATAGTTCGAAAGGAGTTAAAGGAAAAAGTTCCAAATCTGGAATACCTTGATTACTATGATTACAAAATTAAGGATGATAATATTAAAGGCTACTTGAATCTTATAAAAGAAGCTAAGAGCAATATTAAAATCCCTGTAATTGCCAGTATAAATTGTGTTTGTTCTTATGAATGGTCATTTTTTGCAAAAAAAATCCAGGAAGCAGGAGCTGATGCACTTGAGGTAAATTTATTTATCCTGCCATCGGATTTTTCAAAAAGCAGTGAAGATATTGAAAAGAAATATTTTCAATTAGCAGAAAAAATAAAAGAGGACCTGAATATTCCTGTAGCAGTTAAAATAAGTTATTATTTTTCAAACCTTGCTGCCTTCACAAAACAATTATCAGAAAGTGGAATTCAGGGTATTGTGGCATTCAATCGCTTTTTTCATCCTGATTTTGATATTGACAACTTCACAATCCTCCCTTCTAATATATTAAGTCACTCATCTGATTTAGCAATTTCTTTACGATGGACAGCTATTCTATCAGGCAGATTAGGTTGCGATTTGATTGCCTCTACAGGGGTTCATGACGGGGCATCAGTTATAAAGTTATTATTAGCAGGTGCTGATGCAGTACAAGTGGTTTCTGCACTTTATAAACACGGTATAAATTATATCGAAGATATGACTGAAGACCTGAAAGCCTGGATGATCAAACATGATTTTGAAAAAATTGATGACTTCAAAGGCAAAATGAGCCAGATTAACAGCCCGAATCCTGCCGAGTATGAAAGGGTTCAGTTTATGCGCTATTTTGATGGTAAAAAATATGAATTAGATTAATTAAAAAGCTGCCTTATGCAAAATTTATCGTTAACGAATAAACTATCTAATTTTATTGTAAATTGGGTTTTTCTGATGCTGGTCTGGATAGCATTTACCAGCTCTTTTGCAACTCATGAACTTATTGTCGGGGCTTTGACCACTATGGTAATTTCTTATTTAAGTATAAGACTTTTTACCTGCTGTACCATATTGATTTTTTGCCCTGTTAAAATAATGTATATGATATGGTATCTGGTTGTCTTTCTCATCGCATTGATTAACTCAAATATGGATGTGGCCCGCAGGGTACTATCACCATCTTTGCCTATTAATCCCGGTATTGTAAAGTTTAAGACAAAGCTAACAACCAACTATTCAAAAATGGTTTTGGCTAACAGTATTACGCTTACTCCCGGAACATTAACAGTTGATGTTGTTGACGATACTTTTTATGTCCACTGGATTGATGTAAAAACAACCAATCCTGAAGAAGCATATACAGAAATTGCTGAACGTTTTGAAAAAATATTATTAAAAATCTTTTAATTATGACCTATATAATTTATATAGCATTATTTTTTATGATAATAGGACTTTCCTTGTCGGCAGTCCGTTTTGTGAAAGGGCCAACAGCCGGAGATAGGGTTGTAGCGCTTGACACTCTTACTATTATTATTGTTTCCGGCCTTGTGTTGCTATCATATGTGTTCGATCGTTTTATTTATATGGATGTAGCTTTAGTTTATGCTGTGCTTGGGTTCATCGGTGTAATAGTAATAGCCAGATATTTGGAGGGTGCGTTATGAGTTTATTTGAGATTATAGGAGGATTTTTTCTTGTCCTTGGGAGCATATTCCTTTTCTTAGGAGGATTAGGAATATTCCGTATGCCTGATGTTTACAACAGGCTTCAGGCCGGAACAAAGGCCACTACCTTAGGTGCTATGAGCGTCATTTTTGGTGTTGGTATTATACAACTGGAAAACGATTGGACCTGGATTGTAAAGGCAATGGTTATTTTGATATTTATCGCCTTTTCAAACCCAATTAGTTCGCACGCATTAGCCAGGGCAATGTATAAAGGCAAAACATATCCGTTTATCAAAAGTAAAGATAAAGATATGGATGCTTATAAAGAGTATATTGATAATCAAAAAATGGAGGAAGAATAATGGCATTTGTTATATTAATGTTTTTTCTGATAGCTTTAATGATTGGGGCTGCTATTTATGCAATTGTACAAAAGGATTTACTTTATGCGGTAATTGCCACAGGTGTAATTAGTCTTATTTTATCGGCGTTATTCTTTTTGCTCCAGGCGCCAGATGTTGCATTAACTGAAGCCGCTATCGGAGTAGCACTTACTACTATTATATTCATCATTACAATACGTAATACTGTGCGTAATGAGGATAAATTTAAAGATAAGGATGACATAAAATCAGCTGTGAAATGAAAAAGGTTATAGTATTATTATTATTGGCTGTGACCGGATATTATTTGGTCATTAGTTTTATGGACTTAGGGAAATATGGTCCTGTAGTCGAAACCGGAGTGAAGGATTTTTATCTTGAAAAAACCGTAAGCGAACTTCATGTTGCTAATACAATAACAAGTATTATTGTAAACTTCAGGGGATTTGATACTCTTGGAGAGGTAACAGTTCTCTTTTTAGCAGCAACTGCACTAGGTGGAATATTGTACAAACGTCGTCACGATGTGGGTGAACGTTCAGTACTTTTCCCTTCAAGCAGTATTGTAAAGTCAGGTTCAAAATTGCTGTTTCCTGCCATCATCCTTCTTGGAGCTTATGTTTTTATTCACGGACACCTTTCACCCGGTGGAGGATTTCAAGGGGGCGCCATTATTGCAACAGGCTTTTTGCTTATGCTTCTGGCATATGACAATTTCTCGGTCAGCCATAATGTGCTGTCATTCATCGAATCGTTTGCAGGTATATTTTTTGTCCTTTTCGGACTTGCCGGAATGATGATGGGTGGAACTTTCCTTGAAAACTTTATGCCCGTTGGCAAACTGAACGACCTGTTTAGTGGTGGAATTATTCCAATAATTTACATCCTTGTTGGTTTTAAAGTGGCGGCTGAGCTTACAGGCTTAATATATACTGTTTTACACGAAAAAGAAAATTAAGGAAATGGAAAACGAATTATTCGAAATATTGCGATATGGCATTTTTGCAGGCTCAATATCATTGATATTGATTGGGCTTTATGCCGCGCTCACAAAGCGGTCGCTTTTAAAGATAATCATTGGCCTCTCAATTGTGGATGGGGGTATTCACCTTCTACTTATAGCAATTGGGTATGTGAAAAATGGTACTGCACCAATTTTTTCACCAGGCTATGAAGATGATGCTGCCATTATGGTTGACCCGGTGCCACAAGCACTTGTACTTACAGCCATTGTAATTGGCTTTGCAGTAACTGCTGTTGCTTTATCGCTGATAATCAGGCTTTACAGGCATCATCACACTTTGGAAATTGACGAAATAAAGAATTTGAAATGGTAGGAAGTCCGGTATTATTAATAGCAATTCC
>JAOZLR010000192.1 GCA_029934735.1 Bacteroidales bacterium | reverse complement strand
AAAACATCCACCGGAATTCCAATGGATGCGTTCTCAAAAAAAATCAATATTTATAAATGAGTCTCCAACTTAACAATCATAAACAACAATAAAGGCTGTTAGGTTGGCCTTATCTCAGACTAAAACTCCTTCTTCAGAAACTGTACTCTCTCGAACTTACTACCGCAAGTACCATCTTTACAAACGTTTCCTCTGAATTCAGAAACGGAAGTGTATTTATGTTTCTTCATCCACTTTTCAAGATCGAACAAAATTGTATCGATATAACTTAATCCGTTATTAAACAATGTTGAACAAATTTGTACGGAATAAGCACCCGCAAGCAATTGTTTAACTACTCCAGTGTAATCGTGTATTCCTGTTCCGGCAGTAAGTTGGCAGTTTAGCTTATCAGCCAACAAGGCAACCCATCTCAATGACCTGGTTACCTCCTGAGGTCCGCTAAGAATATTCTCGCGAACAACCTTTTCTGCCTCAATATCAATATCAGGACGATAATATCTGTTGAAAAAAACAAGTCCGTCCACACCAGCATCATCAAGGCGATGGGTCATTTGCATCAGGTTTGTAAAATAGGATCCCAGCTTTACAGAAACCGGGATATTGACATGTTTCTTCACCTCCTCAACTATTTCAACGTACTGATCTTCTATCTCTTTGCAGGAGATATATTTATCGAAAGGAAATATTGCAATATTCAACTCAATGCCATCGGCTCCGGCATCCTCAAGTTTTTTGGCAAACTGTGGCCATTCATAGGAAGTAACACAGTTGATACTTGAGATTATCGGAATATCGGCATAAGCCTTTGCCTCCTTAATAAGATCAAGGCTTTGTTTTAACCCGAACTCTTTAGCATGCTTGTTTATGAACTCAATAGCTTCGGGAAACCAGAAATACTTCATATCCTGATCCATAAGCCGTGATGAGTCGGCAAGCAATTGCTCCTCGAACAGTGACTTTATAACTATTGCACCTGCACCTACATCAGCACACTTTTTAATATTATTTATGTTACCGGTAAGTTTCGAGCTACTAACAATGATGGGATTTTTAAGCTTCAGTCCCATATATTCTGTTGAAAGATCCATAATAATTCTTTATTTTTGATTAACAAACTTCTTTAGATTCAAATGATTTAAAACTTTTTATTAGTTCTTCCGGATTTTGCAATTTTATCTTCATCTCTTCAATTGCATTTTCAAGATTTTCGACTGCCTTTTCAGTTAGCCCTTCCATGAATGCCCACTCATAACCTTTAATATGTAGAAGGTAAGTCGGAGGAATACGGTTGTAGATATCCTTACATAATTGAACAATATATCCGGGAGAAGCTGCATGAGTTGTAAAAGCTACTTTTGTGTCGGCATCAACCTGTGTTAATATAAAATCCTCAATTTCTTCTACTGAAGCATCGGCAAAAATCACCAGATCTTTGTCGGAAATTGCAGCAGCATCTTCAATATTCAATTGATAATTACTGTCGAATTCAAAACCTTCAAGACCCAGGTCATTAACCCATTGTTCCATCTTTTCCACAAAGGCATTCCCTAAGCCGTCGTCCTGACGGCCTGGGTTGCCAAATCCATAAATCAGTATTTTATGAGAAATTTTCAATTTTACCTTCTTTTTTTATCAATGATATTATTATTATTGTCAATAAGAACTATTTCGAGAGGCATTCTGCCCATTGCGTGTGTTGCACAACTCAAACAAGGGTCATAAGCTCTGATAGCTACCTCAACAGCGTTCATCATCCCCTCAGTGATTATTGGTTGTCCTTGCATATACTGTTTTGCAGTATGATTAACAGCAATATTCATTGGTTCGTTATTACTTGTTGTTGAAACGATAAGGTTAGCCATTGTTAACTGGTCGTGTTCATTTATTCCATAATGATGGAAAAGTGTTCCCCTTGGAGCTTCAATAACACCAACTCCTTCCGACCTCTTCTCTCCTTTAGTTACAAGCTCGCCTTTCATAAGATCAGGATCATTAATAAGGTCTTTCATCATCTCGGCCGAGTGCAATACTTCAATAAGACGTGCCCAGTGGTAGTGCATCGTCATATTATTCGGCTTTCCATTTGTATATGCTTTGAACTCTTCAAATTCTTTCTGAGCCAGAGGAGACGGTATAAAGTCACAGGTATTCAGACGTGCCAATGGCCCGACTCTGTACCAACCCTTTTCTTTTCCAAACTCAGTCAAATAAGGAAACTTCATATAGCTCCAGTTCCTGACTTCTTCTCCAATATATTCAAGGTAATCCTGATAATCAACATCGTGAAGAATTTTCTTACCATCGGAATCAACTGCCCTGAGTACTCCGTGGTACAGATCAAGAGCTCCGTCCTTTCTAACCAGACTTAAGTGGCTCGATGGAAAGGCAGCAAAATTGTCGATAAAATCTTTATTCTCTTTCTGATAACCTTTCAGGAATGCAAGAGCATCCTGTGACCAGGATATCATTTTATCAATATTCATCGGGTCCGGGCCGTTTAGGAAACTGTCCTTTTCTTCCTGCGTCAGATGTTTGTTTATTCCACCCGGGATGGCACCTGTTCCGTGAATTTTCTTTCCGGCAGTTGCTTTGATAATCTCCTGTCCGAATTTCCGCATCATTACTCCCTGAACTGCAAGATCAGGGAATTTCTTAGCTACTCCGATAATATTTCTTATTGCGGGGTCACTATCAATACCAAAAAGAAGGTCGGGTGAAACAAGATGAAAGAAATGCAATACATGCGACTGGAACATTTGTCCGTAATGCATTAATCTTCTCATTTTTTCTCCGGTTGGAGTTAGTCCATCACCGGTGCCGGCACCAACAATCACATCAAGTGCTTTGGCAGCAGCAAGATGGTGGCTTACCGGACAAATACCGCAAAGACGTTGCACAAGAACAGGAGCTTCCCAATAGGGCCTTCCCTGTACAAATCGCTCGAATCCTCTAAACTCTACAATGTGAAGTCTGCTCTGCGAAATATTTCCTTCATCATCTATATGTATGGTAACTTTTCCGTGTCCTTCAACTCTGGTTACCGGTTCTATTGTTATTTTCTTTGACATAGTTGCTGTTTTTTATAATTAATCAAATTTTACAACTTCATAAGGTAATTTCAATTCGTCACCTGTTACAAGTGCTACAAGTGCATTCCAGATGAGGTCAGCCCGTGGGGGACAACCCGGAAGATAATAGTCTATCTTCACAACCTCATGACATGGATATACTTTATTTAGAAGAATAGGTAATTCCTCATCGTTTGGCATTATTCCGTCAGGATTGTGTCCCTTTGTTGACGGCCCGTCAAGATAAGCTTCCCTAAGGCACTCCTCAATGGGAATATTATTTCTCATAGCCGGCAACCCGCCCATTATTGCACATTCGCCAAGAGATATAAGAATTTTGCAATTTTTTCTAAAGTCCTTCAGGATATGGACATTTTCGCTGTTACAGCATCCTCCTTCGATGATTCCAATATCACACATCTTTGTGAATTCTTTTATATCATCTATTGGGCTTTTATTAAATTCAACGAGATCAAATAAATCCAAAATACGTTCGTCTATGTCGAGTATTGACATATGGCATCCGAAACAGCCAGCGAGTGATGTTGTTGCTACAATAGGTTTACTCATTATACTTTCCTCCTTATTAAATTATTACTGATTCTTCAATATCACTTCCGATAGGTTCTTTGTCATACTTCCTGCTTCCTATGGGAGTGTAATAACCTCTCTCTTTTTTCAGGATGCTACCCACAGGACAGTTATCCATTGCCTTCGTGGCTTCTTCATCTGTCATTTGTGCTGCAAGTTCGTGGTCAATATTTATCATCGCATTATGCCCTCTGCCTTTTATTGCAAATATACTTTTGCCATCTTTTGACTTAATTGACCTGACACACCTTTTGCACAAAATACATCTGTTGCGATCGATATAAAGTTTTTGTGATTCGGCATCCACCTCCTTAGGCTCAAAAGCATATGGAAATCTGGGAACAAGCATTGTAAATTTATACCCAAGAGCCTGCAATTCGCAGCAGCCGCTCTTTTCGCAGGCCGGACAATAGTGATTTCCCGACACAAACAATGTTTCTACAATTATCTTTCTAAGTTCCTGAATATCCTCCGTACTGTTTTCAATCTCCATTCCATCAACCACAGGGGTTGTGCAGGCGGTCATAAATCTGCCGTTTATCTTGACATTGCAAACACGGCAGGAGCCGGCAGGTTTGATACCTTCGAGGTGGCAGAGGGTCGGAATATATATTCCGTTTTGCTTTGCAGCATCTACAAGGTTTAATCCCTCATCTGCAACGCACTCTTTGCCATCTATTTTAAATTTTACTATATCGCTCATTTTGATATGTTTAATTTGTTTTCAATTTTCTATTTTCAACACCTTAAGCTATGCCTCTGGAAAACGTCCCACAGCTCTTGCTGATTCAATTATAGCCGAGTTAAGATCGAATTCTGTATCGAAATCTTTTCCTTTTTCTATTTTTGCTTCATACTCAAGTCTGAAGTTTTCAATACTTGTCAGAATCGGATTCGCAGCCGACTGTCCAAGTCCACAACGGTTTGCTATCTTCATCTGTTTTCCCCAGTGTACAATTTCATCAAGGTCGCTGGCCACACCTTTACCGTCAATTATTTTCTTCAGTTTATTTCTCAATATTACAGTAAGATAGCGACAAGGAGCACATGAGCCGCAGGATTCTTCAATAAAGAAATCCATAAAGTTCATAACAACGTCAAGTATGCTTCGCCCTTCGCCAATAACTATCATTGCACCACCGGTGGGTAAATCTTCATAACAAATTGTTCTGTGAAACTCATTCGGGCCAATAAGCCTGCCCGATGGACCTCCAATCTGAACAGCCTTAACATCTGTGGCTCCAGCCATTTCAAGCATTTCATTAATAGTTATTCCCCATTCAACCTCAAATGTCCCAGGATATTTCAAATCTCCCGAAATGCTTAACAGCTTAGTTCCCGATGATTCTTTTGTTCCCATCGACTTGAACCAATCTGCTCCATTTGAAATAATTTTTGTGACAGATGAAAGCGACTCTACATTATTAATAATAGTTGGTTGGTTAAGATAACCTACCTGGACCGGAAAAGGCGGCCTGTTTCTGGGTTCACCACGTTTACCTTCACAGGATTCTATCAAAGCCGATTCCTCGCCGCAAACATAAGCTCCGGCACCAAACTGTATCCTGATATCATAGTTGAATCCCTCAATTCCTAGAATATTATTTCCAAGCCAGCCCTTTTGACGAAAATCGCTCAAAACAAATTCCAGATGCTTTTTGAGATAATAGTATTCCTCACGCAGGTATAAAAGACCGAGTTTTGCATTTATTGCATACCCGGCTATAATCATTCCCTCAAACATCAGGCTTGGGCGCTCTGTAAGAATAACCCTGTCTTTGAATGTCCCCGGCTCACCTTCGTCAGCATTACACAAAAC